>NZ_AJRH01000030.1:0-18937 GCF_000297015.1 Streptococcus sp. GMD6S
TCAGGTGGACAACGTCAGCGAATCGCTCTGGCGCGTGCTCTCTTGACAGATGCGCCTGTCTTGATCTTGGACGAGGCGACCAGCAGTCTGGATATCTTGACAGAGAAGCGGATCGTGGATAATCTCATGACACTAGACAAGACCCTTATTTTCATCGCCCACCGCTTGACCATCGCTGAGCGGACAGAGAAGGTTGTTGTCTTGGATCAGGGCAAGATTGTCGAAGAAGGCACCCCTGCAGACTTGCTTGCACAGGATGGCTTTTATGCCCATTTGGTCAATAGCTAGAAAGAGGAGAAGATGAAACCAGAATTTTTAGAAAGTGCGGAGTTTTATAATCGTCGTTACCATAATTTTTCCAGTCGGGTGATTTTACCTATGTCACTTCTGCTCATGTTTTTACTGGGATTTGCAGTTTTTGCAGAGAAGGAGATTAGTTTATCTACCAGAGCAACTGTCGAACCTAGTCGGATCATTGCCAACATCCAGTCGACTAGCAATCAACGCATTGTGGGCAACTATCTGGAAGAAAACAAGTTGGTTAAGCAAGGAGATCTGCTCGTTCAGTACCAGCAAGGAGCGGAGGCTATCCAGGTTGAGGCATATGCTAGTCAATTGGAGATGCTAAAGGATCAAAAAAAGCAGTTGGGGTATTTGCAATCCAGTTTGAAAGAGGGGAGTGATCAATTTCCAGAGGCGGATAAGTTTGGTTACCAAGAGATGTTTCGAGACTATCTCAGCCAAGCTAGTAGTCTTAGGAGCAATGTTTCGCAGCAAAATGCCAACATCTCCTCTCAAAATGCGGCAGCAAGTCAGAGCCAGGCCGAGATTGGCAATCTTATCAGCCAAACAGAGGAAAAAATACGAGACTACAAAACAGCCAAGTCAGCGATTGAAAAGGGAGATCAACTAGATAGTCAGAATCCAGCCTACTCTTTTTACCAGACCTATAAAAATCAAGGTGAAGAAGATCCGCACGCTAAATCGCAAGTTATTGCGCAAGTGGATGCTCAAATCACCCAGCTAGAGTCTAGTTTAGCTACTTATCGTGTGCAGTATGCGGGATCTGGGGCTCAGCAGGCCCACGCAACGGGACTGGATAGTCAGCTGGAATCGCTCAAGTCTCAGCACTTAGTCAAAGTTGGCCAGGAATTAACTCTTCTAGATCAGAAAATTTTGGAGGCGGAATCGGGTAAGAAAGTCCAAGGAGGTCTGCTGGACAAGGGGAAAATTACAGCAAGTGAGGATGGGGTGCTTCACCTTAATCCTGAGACTAGTGAATCTACCATGGTCGCAGAAGGAACCCTGCTAGCCCAACTCTACCCATCCTTGGAAAAAGAAGGGAAAACCAAACTCACAGCTTATCTCAGTTCAAAAGATGTTGCTAGAGTCAAGATTGGGGACTCTGTTCGTTATACTACGACTAATGATGCCAAGAATCAAATTTTCCTGGATTCTACGATTACAAGTATTGATGCGACAGCTACAAAGACTGAACAAGGAAATTTCTTTAAAATTGAGGCGGAGACTAATTTAACTTCGGAGCAGGCTGAAAAACTTCGCTATGGTTTAGAAGGCCGCCTGCAGATGATTACGGGAAAGAAAAGCTATCTCCGTTATTTTTGGGATCAATTTTTGAATAAAGGGTAATATTCGTGTTTTTCAGAGGATAAATGATTTTTAAACTGTAAGAAGAGCTTATCTTGCAGTTTTTCTTTACGCTTGAAACAGGAATACGTTATTTATTCGTAAAAAATCTTGAATTTTTCATGCTTTTGTGGTAGAATGTGCTCAAGTAAAACGAAAGGCGAACTTTAAAATGTCAAAACAACTGATCTATTCGGGAAAAGCCAAGGATATCTATACAACTGAGGATGAAAATCTCATTATTTCAACTTACAAGGACCAGGCAACTGCCTTCAACGGTGTCAAGAAGGAGCAGATTGCGGGCAAGGGAGTGTTAAATAATCAGATTTCATCTTTTATTTTTGAGAAATTAAATGCGGCTGGTGTAGCGACTCACTTTGTGGAGGAAATTTCGGATACGGAACAACTCAATAAAAAGGTGGAGATTATTCCTTTGGAAGTTGTGCTCCGCAACTACACGGCTGGTTCCTTTTCAAAACGTTTTGGCGTAGAAGAAGGTATTGCATTTGAGACTCCAATTGTCGAATTTTACTATAAAAATGATGATTTGGATGATCCCTTTATCAATGATGAGCATGTGAAATTCCTAAAAATTGCGGATGATCAGCAGATTGCTTACTTGAAGGAAGAAACCCGTCGTATCAATGAACTTTTGAAGGCTTGGTTTGCTGAGATTGGTCTTAAATTGATTGACTTTAAGCTAGAGTTCGGTTTTGACAAGGATGGCAAGATTATCTTGGCAGACGAGTTTTCACCAGATAACTGCCGTTTGTGGGATGCAGATGGCAACCACATGGACAAGGATGTTTTCCGTAGAGGACTCGGAGAATTGACAGATGTTTATGAGATTGTCTGGGAGAAATTGCAGGCTTTGAAATAAGCTGTTAGAAACGGAAAACCTTCGTCTTTCAGATGTAAGGACTCAGGCTGTAAAGGTCCCCCAGACCTTTACACTCCGTAGGGGATTGGGAGAACGGACAGACGTTTACGAGATTGTTTGGGAAAAGTTGCAGGAATTGAAATAACAACCTCAAGGATGTTTGGGAACATTGCAAGAGCTGAAATAAAGGAATAAGAATTGATGAATAAACGTATTTTTGTTGAAAAAAAGGCTGATTTTCAAGTCAAGTCAGAGAGTTTGGTAAGGGAGCTCCAGCACAACTTGGGACTTTCAACTTTGAAAAGTATTCGCATCGTGCAAGTTTATGATGTCTTTGACTTGGCAGAGAATTTGTTTGCGCCTGCAGAAAAACATATCTTCTCTGAGCAGGTGACAGATCATGTCTTGGACGAAGCGGCCGTGCAAGCGGATCTTGCCAACTATGCTTTCTTTGCCATTGAAAGTTTGCCAGGGCAGTTTGACCAGCGTGCAGCTTCGGCACAGGAAGCCTTGCTTTTGCTGGGAAGTTCGAGTGACGTGACAGTCAACACAGCTCAACTTTACTTGATTAATAAAGATATTGATGCGACTGAGTTGGAAGCGGTCAAAAACTATCTGCTCAATCCAGTTGATTCTCGTTTCAAGGACATCACGACAGGGATTGCCAAGCAGGAATTTTCAGAGTCGGACAAGACCATTCCTAAATTGACTTTCTTTGAAAGTTATACGGCAGAAGACTTTGCTCGCTACAAGGCCGAGCAAGGGATGGCAATGGAAGTGGATGATTTGCTCTTTATCCAAGACTATTTCAAGTCAATCGGGCGCGTGCCGACAGAAACAGAGCTCAAGGTTTTGGACACTTATTGGTCTGACCACTGCCGTCATACAACATTCGAGACTGAGTTGAAAAACATTGACTTCTCAGCTTCTAAATTCCAAAAGCAATTGCAAGCGACTTATGACAAGTATATTGCCATGCGTGAGGAACTAGGTCGGTCTGAAAAGCCACAAACCTTGATGGATATGGCGACTATTTTTGGTCGTTATGAGCGTGCTAATGGTCGTTTGGACGATATGGAAGTGTCTGACGAAATCAATGCCTGCTCGGTTGAAATCGAAGTGGACGTTGATGGTGTCAAGGAACCTTGGCTCCTCATGTTTAAAAACGAAACCCACAACCACCCAACGGAAATTGAACCATTTGGTGGAGCGGCTACTTGTATCGGTGGCGCCATTCGTGACCCATTGTCAGGCCGTTCTTATGTTTACCAAGCTATGCGTATCTCAGGTGCTGGTGATATTACAGCTCCGATTTCGGAAACTCGCGCTGGTAAATTGCCACAACAAGTCATTTCGAAGACAGCGGCTCATGGTTATTCTTCGTATGGTAACCAAATTGGTCTGGCGACGACTTACGTTCGTGAATACTTCCACCCAGGCTTTGTAGCCAAACGCATGGAGCTTGGTGCAGTTGTCGGTGCTGCTCCTAAGGGAAATGTAGTCCGTGAAAAACCGGAAGCAGGTGACGTGATTATATTGCTCGGTGGTAAGACTGGACGTGATGGTGTCGGTGGTGCGACAGGGTCTTCTAAGGTTCAAACAGTTGAGTCTGTAGAGACTGCTGGTGCTGAGGTTCAAAAAGGGAATGCCATCGAAGAGCGCAAGATTCAACGTCTTTTCCGTAATGGAGATGTCACTCGTCTCATCAAGAAGTCCAATGACTTTGGAGCAGGTGGTGTCTGTGTGGCTATCGGTGAATTGGCAGATGGTCTTGAAATCGACCTCAACAAGGTTCCTCTTAAATACCAAGGCTTGAACGGTACAGAAATTGCCATCTCTGAATCACAAGAACGGATGGCGGTCGTGGTTCGTCCTGAAGATGTGGATGACTTCGTTGCGGAATGTAATAAAGAAAATATTGACGCGGTTGTTGTGGCAACAGTGACTGAAAAACCAAATCTTGTCATGCACTGGAATGGTGAAACGATTGTCGACTTGGAACGCCGTTTCCTTGATACAAACGGTGTGCGCGTAGTCGTTGATGCCAAGGTTGTGGACAAGGATGTCAAACTCCCAGAAGAACGCACAACAAGTACTAACACACTTGAAGCAGATACCCTTGCGGTTCTGTCTGATTTGAACCATGCAAGTCAAAAAGGCTTGCAGACCATCTTTGACTGCTCGGTCGGTCGTTCAACGGTCAATCACCCACTTGGTGGTCGCTACCAACTCACACCAACTGAGGCATCTGTCCAGAAATTGCCAGTTCAGCACGGGGTGACCAATACTGCGTCTGTCATGGCGCAAGGTTTCAACCCTTATGTGGCAGAATGGTCTCCATACCACGGTGCTGCCTATGCGATTATCGAAGCAACCGCTCGTTTGGTTGCTGCTGGTGCAAACTGGTCTAAGGCTCGCTTCTCTTACCAAGAGTATTTTGAGCGGATGGACAAACAAGCAGAGCGTTTTGGTCAGCCAGTAGCGGCTCTTCTAGGATCTATCGAAGCACAAATCCAGCTTGGCTTGCCATCTATCGGTGGTAAGGACTCCATGTCTGGTACCTTTGAAGAATTGACTGTACCGCCAACCTTGGTTGCCTTTGGGGTGACAACAGCAGATAGCCGTAAGGTGCTTTCTCCTGAGTTCAAGACTGCCGGTGAAAACATCTACTACATCCCAGGTCAATCCTTGGCACAAGAGATTGATTTTGATTTTATCAAGTCTAATTTTGCTCAATTTGAAACCATCCAAGCTGGACACAAAGTAACATCTGCATCAGCTGTTAAATACGGAGGTGTCCTTGAAAGCTTGGCACTTGCTACCTTTGGGAACCATATTGGTGCAGAGGTGACCTTGCCTGAACTTGAAAGTTCTTTAACAGCTCAATTGGGTGGATTTGTCTTCACATCTCCTGAAGAAATCGCTGGAGTAGAGAAGATTGGACAAACGAAAGCAGACTTTACACTCCTTGTCAACAGTGTGAAGCTAGATGGACAGAAACTTGACAGTGCCTTTCAAGGAAAATTGGAAGAAGTTTACCCTACTGAATTTGCTCAAGCTAAAGAACTGGCAGAAGTGCCAGCTGTCGCTTCTGACGCAGTCATCAAAGCCAAGGAAACCATTGAAAAACCAGTGGTTTACATCCCAGTCTTCCCAGGAACAAACTCAGAATATGATTCAGCAAAAGCTTTTGAAAAAGAAGGTGCAGAAGTCAACTTGGTGCCATTCGTGACCTTGAATGGAGAAGCCATTGTCAAGTCAGTTGAAACCATGGTTGACAATATCGGCAAGGCAAACATTCTCTTCTTTGCAGGTGGATTCTCAGCTGCGGATGAACCGGATGGATCAGCTAAGTTTATTGTCAATATCTTGCTCAATGAAAAAGTGCGTGCAGCCATTGATGGCTTTATCGCTCGTGGTGGCTTGATTATCGGTATCTGTAATGGGTTCCAGGCCTTGGTCAAATCAGGTCTTCTTCCATACGGAAACTTCGAGGATGCAAGCAGCACTAGTCCAACCCTCTTCTACAATGATGCCAACCAGCACGTAGCTAAGATGGTGGAAACGCGAATTGCCAATACCAACTCACCATGGTTGGCTGGAGTACAAGTGGGCGATATCCATGCCATCCCAGTATCGCACGGTGAAGGAAAGTTTGTCGTGACAGCTGAGGAATTCGCAGAGCTTCGTGACAATGGTCAAATCTTTACCCAATATGTTGATTTCGAGGGTAAACCAAGCATGGACTCTAAGTACAATCCAAATGGTTCTGTAAATGCCATCGAAGGAATTACTAGCAAGAATGGTCAAATCATCGGTAAGATGGGACACTCAGAACGTTATGAAGACGGTCTCTTCCAAAACATCCCAGGGAATAAAGACCAGCACCTGTTTGCGTCGGCTGTACGTTATTTCACAGGGAAATAAAAGGTATATAAAATGACATACGAAGTAAAATCTCTTAATGAAGAATGTGGTGTTTTCGGTATCTGGGGACATCCAGAGGCTGCTAAATTGACCTATTTTGGTCTCCACAGTCTTCAGCACCGTGGTCAGGAGGGGGCAGGAATCCTCTCCAATGATCAAGGGAAACTAAAGCGTCATCGTGACATGGGGCTTTTATCAGAAGTGTTCAGAAACCCAGCTAATTTGGATAAACTAACTGGAACGAGCGCGATTGGGCATGTTCGTTACGCGACTGCTGGCGAAGCTTCTGTGGACAACATCCAGCCCTTCCTCTTTCGCTTTCATGATATGCAGTTTGGCCTTGCTCACAACGGAAACTTGACCAATGCCGAATCGCTCAAGAAAGAATTGGAACAAAGAGGAGCTATTTTCAGTTCAACTTCGGACTCGGAAATTTTGGCTCACCTCATTCGTCGGAGTCACAATCCTAGTCTGATGGGAAAAATAAAGGAAGCACTCAGTCTAGTTAAAGGTGGCTTTGCTTATATCCTGTTGTTTGAAGACAAGTTGATTGCGGCTCTTGATCCTAATGGTTTTCGTCCCCTTTCTATTGGGAAAATGGCAAACGGAGCGGTGGTGGTTTCGTCAGAAACCTGTGCTTTTGAAGTCATTGGTGCCGAGTGGATTCGCGATGTGAAACCAGGAGAGATTGTAATCGTGGATGACAATGGCATCCAGTACGATAGCTATACGAATGATACCCAGCTGGCGATTTGTTCTATGGAGTATATCTACTTTGCTCGTCCTGATTCTAATATCCACGGTGTCAATGTCCATACAGCTCGCAAACGTATGGGGGCTCAATTAGCGCGTGAGTTCAAGTACGAAGCAGATATTGTGGTTGGTGTACCAAATTCCTCGCTGAGCGCAGCTATGGGATTTGCAGAAGAATCTGGTCTGCCAAATGAAATGGGTCTCATCAAAAACCAATACACCCAACGCACCTTTATTCAACCGACTCAAGAATTGCGGGAGCAAGGGGTGCGGATGAAACTGTCTGCTGTTTCGGGCGTTGTCAAAGGCAAACGTGTGGTGATGATTGATGATTCCATTGTTCGTGGGACAACCTCTCGCCGTATTGTTCAGCTTTTGAAAGAAGCAGGTGCGTCTGAGGTTCATGTTGCTATTGGTAGTCCAGCGCTAGCTTATCCATGTTTTTACGGGATTGATATCCAGACGCGTCAGGAGCTGATTGCGGCCAATCATACGGTCGAAGAAACTCGCCAAATCATTGGTGCGGATAGTCTGACCTATCTTTCTATTGATGGTTTGATTGATTCTATCGGCATCGAAACAGATGCGCCAAATGGTGGTCTCTGTGTAGCTTACTTTGACGGCGACTACCCAACTCCTCTCTACGACTATGAAGAAGACTATCGTAGAAGTTTGGATGAAAAGACCAGTTTTTACAAATAGACGGATAAAGACTCTCCATGAAAGGAAAGGAAGAGAAGATGACAAATAAAAATGCTTATGCACCACGTCTCACTACTGACTAAAAGCTAAAGCATTTGTCAGTAGACGCTTTCTCCTATGGGACCAAAGCTAGAGACCTGACTAGTATTTTTAGATAAAATAATTGTTTATCTAAAAATACGTCGCAGTCTTTCTCAAAAAAGAAAAGGATTAAAAAATGACAAATAAAAATGCGTACGCCCAGTCGGGTGTGGATGTTGAAGCGGGTTATGAAGTTGTTGAGCGGATCAAAAAGCACGTGGCTCGTACGGAGCGTGCAGGTGTCATGGGAGCTCTTGGTGGCTTTGGTGGCATGTTTGACCTTTCAAAAACAGGTGTCAAAGAGCCAGTCTTGATTTCGGGGACAGATGGTGTCGGGACCAAGCTCATGTTGGCCATCAAGTATGATAAGCATGATACGATTGGGCAAGACTGTGTGGCCATGTGTGTCAACGATATTATCGCTGCAGGTGCGGAGCCTCTTTACTTCCTCGACTATGTCGCAACTGGTAAAAATGAACCAGCTAAACTAGAACAAGTCGTTGCTGGTGTGGCAGAAGGCTGTGTGCAGGCAGGCGCAGC
This sequence comes from Streptococcus sp. GMD6S, assembly GCF_000297015.1. The sequence continues at coordinate 8,531 of NZ_AJRH01000030.1, forward strand.
CCTCATCGGTGGGGAAACGGCTGAAATGCCTGGTATGTATGGCGAAGATGACTACGATCTGGCTGGTTTTGCAGTCGGTGTGGCTGAAAAATCTCAAATCATTGACGGTTCAAAAGTGGCAGAAGGTGATGTTCTTCTCGGACTTGCGTCAAGTGGGATTCACTCGAATGGTTACTCACTCGTGCGCCGTGTTTTTGCCGACTACACGGGTGAGGAAGTCTTGCCAGAATTGGAAGGCAAGAAACTCAAGGAGGTCCTTCTTGAGCCGACTCGTATCTATGTCAAGGCTGTCTTGCCACTCATCAAGGAAGAGTTGGTCAATGGAATTGCCCACATCACAGGTGGCGGCTTTATCGAAAATATCCCTCGTATGTTTGCGGCTGACCTAGCTGCGGAAATTGAAGAAGACAAGGTTCCAGTGCTTCCGATTTTCAAAGCTCTTGAAAAATACGGTAAAATCAAGCATGAAGAAATGTTTGAAATCTTCAATATGGGTGTGGGACTCATGCTGGCAGTTAGCCCTGAAAATGTAGATCGTGTCAAGGAATTACTGGATGAACCAGTCTATGAAATTGGTCGCATCGTCAAGAAAGAAAACGAAAGTGTCATCATCAAATGAAAAAAATAGCGGTTTTTGCCTCTGGTAACGGCTCAAATTTTCAGGTGATTGCTGAAGAATTTCCGGTGGAGTTTGTCTTTTCAGACCATCGAGACGCCTATGTGCTCGAGCGTGCAGACAAGCTCGGCGTTCTGTCCTATGCTTTTGAACTCAAGGAGTTTGAGAACAAGGCGGACTACGAAGCAGCTCTTGTCGAGCTCTTGGAAGAACACCAGATTGACTTGGTTTGTCTCGCAGGCTATATGAAAATCGTTGGGCCAACTTTGCTCGCTGCTTACGAGGGTCGGATCATTAACATTCATCCTGCCTACCTGCCCGAATTTCCAGGAGCTCATGGGATTGAGGACGCTTGGAATGCTGGTGTTGCTGAGAGTGGCGTCACCATTCACTGGGTGGACTCAGGTGTGGACACAGGCAAGGTCATCAAACAAGTCCGTGTTCCACGTCTAGCTGATGATACCATCGAAAGCTTTGAAGCTCGGATTCATGAGGCAGAGTACAAGTTGTATCCGGAGGTGCTGGATAGCTTGGGAGTGGAGAGAAGGTAAGAAGTAAATCAAGTTTTGGTTACGCAATCTTGCTAGGAGAAAAAATGATTGAACTGAAATTGGTAGATGAGAGCAGTTTTCAGGCAGTGCTGGATTTGAAAATATCAGAAGCTGATGAACGAGCACGTTTCGTAGCTCCAAATGTGCGCTCTTTAGCTGATGCATGGCTCTACCGGAAAAACGAAGATGTGTTTCCGATGGCAATCTATTGGGATAAGCAAGTGGTTGGCTTTCTCCTGCTAGAAATAGACAAGAATGAAGCGGAATACTTTATCTGGCGGATAATGATTGGTCAGCAGTACCAAGGAAGAGGTTATGGTCGAAAAGCCTTGGAAGTTCTAATCAAAGAGGCTCAGATGGATAGAGCTTACAGTCATATTATCGCAGATTATGTGGTTGGAAATGAAAAAATGAAGCACCTGTTGACTAGTCTGGGTTTTCAGGAAACAGGATTTATAGAAGAAAATAACGAAGTCGCTATGCGCTTGGATCTAAAGAAAGAGGAATAGAATGACGAAAAAGGCCTTAATCAGCGTCTCAGACAAAGCGGGCATTGTTGAATTTGCCCAAGAACTTAAAAAACTCGGTTGGGAGATTATCTCAACAGGTGGGACAAAGGTTGCCCTTGACAATGCTGGGGTGGAGACCATTGCGATTGATGATGTGACGGGCTTCCCAGAAATGATGGACGGTCGTGTCAAGACCCTTCACCCAAATATCCATGGTGGGCTCCTCGCTCGTCGTGATCTCGATAGCCACCTTGAGGCGGCTAAGGACAATAAGATCGAGCTTATCGACCTTGTAGTGGTCAACCTCTATCCTTTCAAGGAAACAATCCTCAAACCAGACGTGACGTACGCTGACGCAGTTGAAAATATCGATATCGGGGGGCCATCCATGCTTCGTTCAGCAGCTAAAAACCACGCTAGCGTAACGGTTGTGGTAGACCCTGCTGACTATGCAGTGGTTTTGGACGAGTTGTCAGCCAATGATGAAACGACTTACGAAACGCGTCAACGTTTGGCAGCTAAGGTTTTCCGTCACACAGCAGCTTATGATGCCTTGATTGCAGAATACTTCACAGCTCAAGTGGGTGAAGCAAAACCAGAAAAACTCACTTTGACCTATGACCTCAAGCAAGCCATGCGCTATGGGGAAAACCCTCAGCAGGATGCGGACTTCTACCAAAAAGCTTTGCCGACTGACTATTCGATTGCATCAGCGAAACAGCTCAACGGTAAGGAATTGTCCTTCAATAACATTCGTGACGCGGATGCGGCCATTCGTATTATTCGTGATTTCAAAGACCGTTCAACTGTTGTGGCTCTCAAACACATGAACCCATGTGGAATTGGTCAAGCTGATGACATCGAAACTGCTTGGGACTATGCTTATGAGTCTGACCCAGTGTCTATCTTTGGTGGAATTGTCGTCCTCAACCGTGAGGTGGATGCTGCGACTGCTGAGAAGATGCACGGCGTTTTCCTCGAGATCATCATCGCACCGAGCTATACCGATGAAGCGCTAGCCATTTTGACCAACAAAAAGAAAAACTTGCGTATCCTTGCCTTGCCATTCGACGCTCAAGAGGCTAGTGAAGTGGAGGCAGAATACACAGGTGTGGTTGGTGGACTTCTTGTGCAAAACCAAGACGTGGTCAAAGAAAGCCCAGCTGACTGGCAAGTAGTGACTAAACGCCAACCAACTGAGACAGAAGCAACTGCTCTTGAGTTCGCTTGGAAAGCTATCAAGTACGTCAAATCAAATGGGATTATCGTGACTAACGACCACATGACACTTGGTGTGGGTCCTGGTCAAACCAACCGTGTGGCTTCTGTTCGTATTGCGATTGACCAAGCTAAAGATTGTCTTAACGGTGCTGTTCTTGCTTCAGATGCCTTCTTCCCATTTGCGGATAACGTGGAAGAAATCGCCAAGGCAGGAATTAAGGCCATCATCCAGCCGGGTGGATCAGTACGTGACCAAGAATCCATCGAAGCTGCGGATAAATATGGCTTGACCATGGTCTTCACAGGCGTGAGGCATTTTAGACATTAAAAAACGAAAGGGAAGAAAACAGTTTCTTTCCTTTTTTGGCTTAAAATACTAAGTGAAACAAGATTAAAACGAACGTTTATGGTATAATATTGGTAAATAATTCGCAAAAGAGGTTGAGAGATGAAGCTGTTAGTTGTCGGTTCTGGTGGTCGTGAACATGCGATTGCTAAGAAATTGCTTGAATCAAAAGACGTTGAAAAAGTCTTTGTAGCTCCTGGAAATGATGGGATGACTCTAGATGGTCTGGAATTGGTGAATATCTCTATTTCCGAACATTCTAAGTTAATAGAGTTTGCAAAGGATAACGATATCGCTTGGACCTTCATCGGGCCAGATGATGCCCTTGCTGCTGGTATCGTGGATGATTTTAACAAAGCTGGGCTCAAGGCTTTTGGTCCGACTAGGGCTGCAGCGGAGCTGGAGTGGTCCAAGGATTTTGCTAAGGAAATCATGGTCAAATATGACGTTCCGACAGCAGCCTATGGCACATTTTCAGATTTTGAGGAAGCCAAGGCCTATATCGAAAAGCAGGGGGCGCCTATCGTAGTCAAGGCAGACGGTTTGGCCCTTGGGAAAGGTGTCGTCGTTGCTGAAACAGTTGAGCAAGCGGTCGAAGCCGCTCACGAGATGCTTTTGGACAATAAATTTGGTGACTCAGGTGCGCGTGTGGTCATCGAGGAATTCCTTGACGGAGAAGAGTTCTCTCTCTTTGCCTTTGTCAATGGGGACAAGTTCTACATCATGCCAACGGCTCAGGACCATAAACGTGCCTATGACGGCGACAAGGGCCCTAACACGGGTGGTATGGGAGCTTATGCGCCAGTTCCTCACTTGCCACAGAGCGTGGTTGATACGGCGGTTGAGACTATTGTCAAGCCAGTTCTTAAAGGAATGATAAAAGAAGGTCGTCCGTATCTTGGTGTCCTTTACGCAGGGCTTATTTTGACTGCTGACGGTCCGAAGGTTATAGAGTTTAACGCTCGATTTGGAGATCCCGAAACTCAGATTATCTTGCCTCGTTTGACATCTGACTTTGCGCAAAATATCACGGATATTCTCGATGGCAAGGAGCCAAACATCACGTGGACGGACAAGGGTGTGACTCTGGGTGTGGTTGTCGCATCCCAGGGCTACCCGCTAGACTATGAAAAAGGTGTTAAGCTTCCATCCAAGACCGAAGGCGACATTATCACCTACTATGCTGGAGCTAAGTTTGCGGAAAATAGCAGAGCGCTGCTATCAAATGGTGGACGTGTCTATATGCTCGTCACCACAGCAGATACCGTCAAAGAAGCCCAAGAAACCATCTACCAAGAACTCTCCCAACAAAAAACAGAAGGCCTCTTTTACCGAACAGATATCGGAAGCAAGGCCATAAAAGATTAACAGACATATTTGCCATGGCGAGCGAAAGCGAGCCACTATAGAATAATCGTCGCAGTAGTGGAACTCCTAGTAGCTTTGCTACTAGGAGCGGAAAACTGGAGACCTAGGCTCCAGTTTTAGTAATGGAACGCCACAAGCGTTCGCTTACGTCCGCACTACATTAGACGATTATTAAAAAGAAAAATAAAAATTCACAAAATACGTTAATGGTCGTATGGTTTGCGAGCATTAGCGAGCTAATATAGAGCAATCACCGCCGTTGTGAAAGAAGGCTTGGCTTTGTTAGCCAAGCCTTCAGGGAAATCGGAAGACCTTGGGCTTCCGATTTAGGCATGAGACACCTTTGGTGGCTGCTGCCGTCCCTCACAACCTAAGGTGATTGTTGAAAGGAAGAAAAAGGAGAAGAAATGAAACCAGTAATTTCCATTATTATGGGCTCAAAATCCGACTGGGCAACCATGCAAAAAACCGCCGAAGTCCTAGACCGCTTCGGTGTAGCCTACGAAAAGAAGGTTGTCTCTGCCCACCGGACACCAGATCTCATGTTCAGACATGCGGAGGAAGCTCGTAGCCGTGGTATCAAGGTCATTATCGCAGGTGCAGGTGGGGCAGCCCATTTGCCAGGTATGGTTGCAGCTAAAACAACCCTTCCTGTCATCGGTGTACCTGTCAAATCTCGTGCTCTTAGTGGTGTAGACTCGCTCTACTCTATCGTACAGATGCCGGGTGGTGTGCCTGTTGCGACTATGGCTATCGGTGAAGCTGGAGCGACAAATGCGGCCCTCTTTGCCCTCCGTCTCCTTTCAGTAGAGGACCTGGTTATTGCGACAGCTTTGGCTGATTTCGCAGAAGAGCAAGGAAAAATAGCAGAGGAGTCTACAAATGAGCTCATCTAAAACAATCGGAATTATCGGTGGTGGTCAGCTGGGTCAGATGATGGCCATTTCTGCTATCTACATGGGGTACAAGGTTATCGCGCTGGATCCTGCGGCGGATTGTCCAGCCTCCCGTGTGGCGGAAATCATCGTAGCTCCTTATAATGATGTGGACGCCCTTCGTCAGTTGGCGGATCGATGTGATGTTCTCACTTATGAATTTGAAAATGTCGACGCCGATGGTTTGGATGCCGTTATCAAGGATGGACAACTCCCACAAGGAACTGACTTGCTCCGCATTTCTCAAAATCGCATCTTTGAAAAGGACTTTCTCGCAAACAAGGCCCAAGTCACTGTGGCACCCTACAAGGTTGTGACTTCAAGTCAAGACTTGGCAGATATCGACCTGTCGAAAAACTATGTCCTTAAGACTGCGACCGGTGGCTACGATGGGCATGGGCAAAAGGTCATTCGCTCAGAAGCAGAATTGGAAGAAGCCTATGCACTCGCTGACTCAGCAGACTGTGTCTTGGAAGAATTTGTTAACTTCGACCTTGAAATTTCTGTCATCGTATCAGGAAATGGTAAGGATGTGACGGCTTTCCCAGTTCAGGAAAATATTCATCGCAACAACATTCTTTCAAAAACCATTGTGCCAGCTCGCATTTCGGAAAGTTTAGCTGAGAAAGCCAAAGCTATGGCCGTGCGAATCGCAGAACAACTGAACCTTTCTGGAACGCTATGCGTGGAAATGTTTGCGACGGCTGATAATATCATCGTCAACGAGATTGCCCCACGTCCACATAATTCAGGCCACTACTCGATTGAAGCCTGTGACTTCTCGCAGTTTGATACCCATATTCTCGGTGTTCTGGGAGCACCATTGCCAGCTATCCACCTGCATGCCCCAGCCGTCATGCTCAATGTCCTCGGCCAGCACGTCGAGGCTGCAGAAACATATGTCACAGAAAATCCAAGCGCCCACCTCCACATGTATGGTAAAATAGAAGCAAAGCACAACCGCAAGATGGGACACGTGACCTTGTTTAGTGATGTACCGGATAGTGTGGTTGAGTTTGGGAAAGGGATTGATTTTTGAAATGACAGAAGAATTTGATGAATCATTAGATGTATATGATGCTGCGGATATTTGGTTATCTAACGGAATGGATGAAGATTACACATTTGGTTATTCGGAAGAAGAACTTAGACGTGCCTTGGAAGATTAGTTTATACAATATAAAGGATACACAATGTCAAAAGAAATTTTTAATTCTAAAGAAACTCTTCTTGCTGCGGGAGAAATTATTACCATTTCAGAAAAAATTGCTCAAGGCAAATTGACTAAGATAACTGAAATTGAAGATGAAAAAATTCGTGAACTCATTGAGAATGGAATTAAATATAGTAAATCTAATGCTGATAAAATTGGTGGTGCTTTAGGTGCCACTGCTGGAGGAGGTTTAGGTGTTGTTAGTGGGTTTGGTCTTATTACTTTAATGGCTGCTGAAGGAACAGCTGGGGCAGCAGTAGTTACTAGTGGTTTAGCGGGTATAGGAGCTGTATTTGGCGGAGGAATGTTAGCAGGTCTGGGAACGATATTGGTTATTCCAGCTGCATTAGCTGCAGTCGGAGGAATAGTTGGTTTGATACTTTCTTCTAAAAATAAAGTTAGTAGAAATGAGGCAAAAAAAGAACTTCTTTCTGAGGCAGCAAGGATTTTAATAGATTTGAAAATAAAAGTTCAGGAAGTGAATAGTGAGTTTGTGCTAGGTGCTCTATTAACACTTAAAGCATTGATAAATGATTTGAATAGAGATTTAGAAAATTAGAACAAAGCAGTAGTGACCGTAGGTCACTCACCAGATGTTTCACGCCGTGGGGAGAGCGTAAGCGACGGAATTGTTGAGACCTTAGGCTCAACAATTAGCCATGAAACCGAAGGTTTGCTGGCGTCCGCCCCACCTAAGTGAAACATCAAAAAGAAAGGATTTAAACAAAAATGATCAACCGTTACTCTCGCCCTGAGATGGCGAATATTTGGAGTGAAGAAAATAAATACCGTGCTTGGCTTGAGGTGGAAATCTTGGCTGACGAGGCATGGGCTGAGTTGGGAGAAATCCCTAAGGAAGATGTGGCTTTGATTCGTGAAAAGGCTGACTTTGACATCGACCGTATTTTGGAGATTGAGCAAGAGACTCGTCACGATGTGGTGGCTTTCACGCGTGCGGTTTCTGAGACTCTTGGTGAAGAGCGCAAGTGGGTTCACTATGGTTTGACTTCTACCGACGTGGTGGATACTGCCTACGGTTACCTCTACAAGCAGGCCAACGACATTATCCGTCGTGACCTTGAAAACTTCACCAACATCATCGCTGACAAGGCCAAGGAGCACAAGTTCACCATCATGATGGGGCGTACCCACGGTGTGCATGCGGAACCGACGACTTTTGGTCTTAAATTGGCAACATGGTACAGCGAAATGAAGCGCAACATCGAGCGTTTCGAACATGCGGCTGCTGGTGTGGAAGCTGGTAAGATTTCTGGTGCGGTTGGTAACTTTGCCAACATCCCACCATTCGTTGAAAAATACGTCTGCGACAAACTCGGTATCCGTGCTCAAGAAATCTCTACACAGGTGCTTCCTCGTGACCTTCACGCTGAGTACTTCGCAGTTCTTGCCAGCATCGCAACTTCTATCGAGCGTATGGCGACTGAAATTCGTGGTCTTCAAAAATCTGAGCAACGCGAAGTAGAAGAGTTCTTTGCCAAAGGTCAAAAAGGGTCTTCAGCCATGCCTCACAAACGCAACCCTATCGGTTCTGAAAACATGACAGGTCTTGCGCGTGTTATCCGTGGTCACATGGTGACGGCCTATGAAAACGTAGCCCTTTGGCACGAACGTGACATCTCTCACTCATCAGCTGAGCGCATCATCACACCAGATACGACTATTTTGATCGACTACATGCTCAACCGTTTCGGAAATATCGTCAAGAATTTGACGGTCTTCCCAGAAAACATGATCCGCAACATGAACTCAACTTTCGGTCTTATCTTTAGCCAACGTGCGATGTTGACCTTGATTGAAAAAGGCATGACGCGTGAACAAGCCTATGACTTGGTGCAACCAAAAACAGCTTACTCTTGGGACAACCAAGTAGACTTTAAACCACTTTTGGAAGCCGATCCAGAAGTAACCTCACGTCTGACTCAAGAAGAAATCGACGAAATCTTCAACCCTGCATACTACACTAAACGAGTAGAGGATATCTTTGAACGTATCGGACTTGGTGACTAATCATAACAAAAAGCGAGATTCAATCTCGCTTTTTTGTATTCTCTTAGAAGAATCTTAGTCTTCTTTTCTCTTAGTCAGTCCGTAGGCTGCTAGAGTCGCCATGAGTCCTGCTGCGACCAAACCTGCAGAGTTTTGACTTCCTGTTGCAGGGAGTTGTTTTTCATCTGCTTTGGCAGTAGTTGGTGCAGTTTGCTCAGCTTTCTCAGCGGCAGTGCCGACTTCAACAACTTGAGTGACTGCTTCCTGTGTTACCACGCTATTGACAAGCGTTCTTTCTTCTTTTCCATCAGCACTAGTGCTCACAGAGTAGAAGGCAGTACGGTGGCCGTTAGCTCCTTTAGTAACAACTTGCGTTTGTCCTTTTGGCAATTGAGGATTTTCACGTGTCACAGTAGTGAATGGAATTTCTTCCTCTTGGATATCCAGTCTTGGTTTTGTTTCTGCGGTTGGAGCAAGACCGTGTTCGTCCCCTACATGGGTTACAAGAGTTCCGACTTCAATAACTTGGGTCACTGCTTCTTGGGTCACAAGGCTATCTACAAGAGTTTTCACTTCCTTACCGTCAGCACTAGTGCTCACAGAGTAGTAATGACTGCGACGACCGTTAGCGCCTTTAGTAACGACTTGAGTCTTCCCTTTGAGTAAGAGTGGATTTTCACGTGTCACAGTAGTGAACGGAATCTCTTCTTCTTGGATATCCAGTCTTGGTTTCGCTTCGGCAGCTGGAGCAAGGCCACTTTCATCCCCTTTGTGGGTAATAGGGGCACCGATTTCAACCACTTGGGTCACAGGTTCTTTGGTTACTTGGCTATCTAGAACGGTTTCTGTTTGTTTACCATTTTCAGTAAGGACAGAGATGTAATGAGTGCGTTCGCCATCTACACCTGGTGTGACAATCTTTTCTTGCTTAGCTGGGAGGTTCGGATTTTCCTTCTTGATAACTTCAAATGGAATCTTTTCTGCTCTTGTGATGAGTTCCGGTTTGGTTTCAACATTGGCAGCTAGTTCATTTTCATCGAGGCTTCCTGAGTGAGTTGCCGCTGGTTTTAGGCCTAGGCGGGCTGCCTTGAGTTTAGCTACGAGAGCGTCTAACTCGGCTTGTTTGCTGCGATTGAGGTTGTAGTTGAGAGCCTCTTTAGCTGCATTTAGAGCATCAAGGCTTTCTTTGCTGTATCCCTCCAAGTTAGTAGGGATTTGAGCTAGCTCCTCACGGAGAGCATTGTAGTCAGCGCGGAAGTAGTCTTTGTTGTGGTCTGCAAAGGCGGTCATAAGTTCAAAGATTTCTTCTTCCTTGTACTCGGCACTTGGTTTATCTGCCCAGATAGCAAGCATACTACCAATAGTAGGAAGGTCAACTTCAGGGTATTTAGTTGATGCTAGTTGATTAAATGGAGTTTTCTCGGTATTTTCGAGAGCTTTTTTGAGGAAGCCACCACCATCTTCTGGTTTTTGACCGAGAATGTAGTACCAGTCTCCGTTGGTATTAAGGAATTTATAGCCTTTACTTGCAAGGTACTGTGGAGATGCAAGGTTGTAGCCCCACCATCCTTTAGACCAGTAAGAGATGATGACATCCTTGTCAAACTCAACATCATCCTTGTCCTCGTAGTAGAAACCATC
>NZ_AJRH01000031.1:0-17913 GCF_000297015.1 Streptococcus sp. GMD6S
AGTATAACAGAATTTGAAAGCCCTAGCAAGATATTTGACTGGAAAATATATTTATATAGTTTCTGATAACGATTTAATCTTTCTATACACGAAGAAAAACCTCCACATCAGGTGGAGGCCTTCAACTTTATCAATACAATTTCAAATCACGAGGATCGACTGGGAAGGTTGGGTTGTATGGGTTATGACGGAGTTTGAAGTGTTTGACATCCTCAATAGTCTGAGTTCCAGATAACTGCATGACTGTCTTCAATTCTGCATTCAAGTGCTCAAAGACTTGACGCACACCAACACTACCACCGAGAGCCAAACCATAGATCACAGGGCGACCAATAGCTACCAAATCTGCTCCTGAAGCCAAGGCTTTAAAGACGTGTTGACCGCGACGAACACCAGAGTCAAAGACAATTGGCACACGTTTATCAACTGCTTCTGCTACTTCTTGAAGTGAGTCAAAGGCAGCTGGCCCACCGTCGATTTGGCGGCCACCGTGGTTGGTTACCCAGATACCAGAAGCACCTGCGGCAAGAGAACGTTCAACGTCCTCACGGCATTGTGGCCCCTTGACATACACAGGAAGACCTGAGTATGTAGCGATAAATTCGACATCGCGTGGAGACAAGCGTTGTTTAGCTGACTTGTAAACAAAGTCCATTGATTTTCCAGCACCTTCTGGCAGGTATTCCTCAACAATTGGCATGCCAACTGGGAAGACAAAACCATTGCGCTTGTCGACCTCACGATTGCCCCCTACAGTTGCATCCGCCGTCAAGACAATTGCTTTGTAGCCTTCAGCCTTCACACGGTCCATGATATGGCAGTTAATCCCGTCATCCTTACTAAAGTAAAATTGGAACCAATGAGGTGTCCCTTGAAGAGCTTCCGTAATTTCTGGAAGGTCAACGGTAGAGTAGGAACTAGTTGTATAGAGAGAACCAAATTCATGCACACCACGCGCAGTAGCTACTTCCCCCTGTTCATTTGCCAATTTATGAGCCGCAACAGGCGCCATAATAATTGGTGAAGATAATTTTTCACCTGCAAATTCAATCTCTGTACTTGGATTTTCAACATCACAAAGCGTATGAGGAACAATAAGTTTGTGGTTAAAGGCACGGATGTTCTCGCGTAAAGTGAAAGTATCCTCTGCTCCACTAGCGATATAACCAAAGGCAGCTTTAGGAATGACTTGTTGCGCCATTGGCTCCAAATCATAAGTGTTAATAAAATCTACAGGTCCTTCTGCATTGCTTGTTTTATATGACATAAAGTGTCCTCCTTATTAAGTAAGCGTTTACTTTGTCTTACATTAACTATCTTACCTCTTTTTCAGAATCCTTTCAAAAATTTTGTCTGGAAATTTCAAACTGATTATCTGAATATGCCCCAAAAAAGAGAGGACTCTCATTCTACCATTATCCTATATTCTTCTTTACCTTTAGGAACCTTTGTTTTATTGCCCACATATAAAAATCAGGTAACCTTGTGACTACCTGATTTTCTATGTTTTAAGCATTTTGCCAATTTTCTTGGTCTTCTTTAAAGCGTTTTAGGAGGTCGAGTCCTTCTGGCGTAATGTAACCTTCTTCTTGGGCTAGGTGGATGAGTTCGCTGTAGTTAGAAAGTGTCACCAATTTCACATCAGCATCCGCAAAATTCTTATCGGCTTTTGGCAATTGATAACTGAAAATCGCTACAACTCCAAGCACATCTGCTCCTTCGCGTTTAGCAGCTGCTACGGCTTCAAGAACAGACCCTCCAGTTGAAATGAGGTCTTCAACAACAACCATCTTTTGCCCCTGAGCCACACGACCTTCGATTTGGTTACCAGCTCCGTGGTCTTTTGGTTTGCTACGGATGTAGGCAAAAGGCAAGTTCATCTTGTCAGCGATGATAGCTCCGTGTGGAATCCCTGCTGTCGCTGTTCCTGCAATCACTTCTACTTCTGGAAATTCTGCTTTAATAGCTTCCACAAAACCATTTTCAATCAAGCTACGAGTTTCTGGATAGGCAAGCGTCACACGGTTGTCCGTATAAATCGGCGATTTGATACCAGATGCCCAAGTGAAAGGCTCCTCTGGTTTGAGGTAAACGGCTTGAATTTTCAAGAAGTGGCTAGCGATATCTTTAGCAAGTGTCATAGTCTTCTCCTTTTGTTTTTATAATCTATTTCTTTAATTTTAGTCTTGGTTCCATTCATCCTTGATAGCATGATAAGCTGCAACAGGATCCTCAGCTTGGGTAATGGGACGTCCCACTACGATATAGTCACTACCGATTTGATAAGCATCCGCTGGCGTCATGACACGTTTTTGGTCTCCAACCGCAGCTCCCGCTGGACGGATTCCCGGTGTCAAACAGATAAAATCTGAATTGGTGGCCTGCTTGATGAGTTGCACTTCCTGAGCTGAGCAAACGACACCATCCAAGCCCGCTTCAGCTGTCTTCTTGGCATAGTGAATGACCGATTCTTGAAGACTGGTTTGGATATTTTGAAAGTCTCTCATTTGTTCTTCAGAAGTTGAAGTCAATTGAGTGACAGCAATCAATTTTGCTTCTTTTCCAAGACCTTCACGCGCAGCCTTCATCATCTCCACACCACCAGCAGCATGAACATTGGTCATGTCCACACCAAGCTGAGATAAGACCTTCATAGCAGATTTGACTGTATTGGGAATATCATGTAGCTTGAGGTCCAAAAAGACACTATGCCCTAGTGACTTCAAATAACGGACAACTTCTGGACCTTCCGCATAATAAAGCTCCATTCCCACTTTTAAATAAAGACTTTCTTCTGCTGGGAAAAGAGATAAAAATTCCTTGACCGCCTCAAAAATAGGAAAATCAAGAGCAATAACTGGACGATGTTCACACATACCTTTCTCCTTTTACCTTTACGAGCAAGAGAGTATGGTCAAAAATAAACCACGAAAAAAGGAACCTGCCAACAGCAAGGTTCCACGAAAAATGGGTAGTCTCCACCCTTTCACCGTCTAACCTTAGCTGCCTCTCTGGACTGCTTTAAAGGTTTTTTTCTATTCTATTATTTATAGTAGGACTTGTCAAGCAAAAACTCGAAACTAGACTTCTATACCATTCAAAACCAAGAGGAAAAGTTAGTCTAACGACTCTGTGATTGCTGGCTCGTTTGGCTTTGATTTCCTTGTTCTTCTTGTTTTTTCTTTTCTTCTTCCTGTTTTTTCTTCTCAGCTTCCTTAGCCTCTTGTTTGGCTTTTTCCTCAGCCTCTTCTATCAATTTATCCGCTATCGTATAGCTGTATACTCCAGCTTCCATATCGACTACACTCGGTTCAGACAATTGTGGCTTGATTTTGCTGTAATAAGGCAATTTCTTGCTCAATTCTGATAGGGGAACCAAAATCTCATCTGTATCCAGCATGGTAATTTTTAAAAGATCTGCTGTTGCCTTGCTCGGCGCTAATTCGATTTTCTGGATTTGACTCTTGATATCCTCACTGATGGTAGACAATCCTGTTATCAGCTTTTTCACCTGCTGCTCATCGTTAAAGGTAACTGTCAGATAAGTCTCAGGCAAGTTTAAGCGATCAACAGGAGTTGACTCTACTGTACCACTAGACAGAATAGGATAATGTTCTTCACCAGACACATAATAACCGACAATATCGAATTCCTTGACCTCAATCGTAAAGTTAGTCGGAAATTGATAGTTAATCTTCGCTGATTCTATCCAATGATTGGACTTGATTCGCTCAGCGTATGTTTCCTTATCCAACAATAGAGCTAAAGTATAGTCGCTATCTTGAATCCCAGAAGCCTGTTTGATGTCATCTGCCTGCGTGTTACTATTTCCCTTAACCTCGATATTTTTGATGGTCGAAAGTGGAGTCAATAGATAGACTGAAAGAAGAAGGACCAGGACACTGGGTACCAAGATACTCACAGCTCGCCAAATATGAACAGGCGCAATTTTAGGCTTGGCTGGTTTCTCTGGTTTTTTGGGTTTTTCTTTTTTCTTCTTCTCTTTTTCCTCTTTGACTTTAGGGGCATCCTTTTGAGATTTTTCTTCTTTTTCGGATGGTTCATTGCTTGGACTTGAGGCTTCCTCAACTGACTCACTCGATGATTTCTTGGATTCCTCCAGTAGTTTCGAGTTGGCTTCCTTACGAGCTTGTTTTTCCTTTTCCTTCTCTTCAGCTAGGGCAGCTTCTTCCTCAGCCTTCTTCTTCAGGTATTCCTGGTTTCGTTTCTGCCATTCAGACAATTCTTGCTTGGGGTTTGATTCTTTTTTCTTATCCTTTGACATTGATATTCCTTATGCTAGGTCTTTTCTTAGTAGATCGTAAAAATCTGCAAGAGATTTCAATTCAGTCGAAGCTTTCATGCTAGCTTGGTATTGGTCCTTGTGACTAAGCAAGTGACTGAGTTTCTCCTCCAAGCTTTCCAAGGTCAAGTCACTTTCTTGAAGTTCTTCTGCATAGCCTTTCTTAACAAAATAAGCTGCATTTTCAATCTGGTCTCCTCGACTTGCTTCACGACCCAATGGTACGATGAGATGGAGTTTCGCCATGGCCAAGAGCTCGAAAATCGTATTGGCACCGCCACGCGTCACCACCACATCTGCCATCTCCATCAAGGGTTGATAGAGATCCGTCACATAATCAACACGAAAGAGATTTTGACTCAACTCATTGAGGTTTGAATCTCCAGTGAGATTGATAATATTGTAGCGCTCTGTCAGTTCTTGCTTATGATCAGTCACCAATTGGTTAAAAACACGAGCTCCTGCAGAACCACCGACAAACAATACCGTTGGCAATTTAGGATCAAAGTGGGTTTGGATATCCACCAATTCATCTGGTTCAGGAGTGTTTTGATCTGAAACCTTGGTCACTGCCCCCACATGCTCGACTTTTGCGAGACCAGCAGCCTGCTCAAATGTCGAATACATCTTAGTCGCAAATTTATAGGCGATTTTATTGGCCAAGCCCATAGACAGGTCCGATTCGTGAATAAAGACAGGCACTCCTGACACTCGCGCTGCGATAACCGGCGGTACAGAGACAAATCCTCCCTTAGAAAAAAGAGCCTGTGGACGCAGTCGTAACATGATAAAGAGCGATTGAACAATTCCCCAACCAACTTTGAAGACATCCAGCATATTTTGCCAAGAGAAATAGCGACGCAACTTCCCAGTCGCAATAGAGTGGAAGGTCACATTCAGGCCTGACTTGAGGATTTCTTGGTGTTCGATTCCGTGTTTATCACCAATATAGTGAACTTCCCAGCCGTCTTCGATGAACTTGGGCATTAACAAAAGGTTGAGGGTGACATGTCCAACCGTCCCCCCACCTGTAAAGACAATTTTTTTCATATTATTCCTTTAACTCCGCTACTGTGTCGATAAAGAGGTCGCCACGTACTTCAAAGTTAGCATACATATCCCAGCTAGCATTGGCAGGACTGAGGAGAACCACATCTCCTTGAGTCGCAAGCTCATAAGCCTTGCGGGTCGCATCAGCAATATCTGTCGCATCTACATAAGTCACACCAGCCTTCTCTGCTGCCCGTTTGACACGTTCTGCAGACTGACCGAGGATGACCATCTTCTTGAGCCCAGTAATATCTGGAACCAATTCGTCAAACTCATTGCCACGGTCCAAACCACCTGCAATCAAGATAACCTTGCTGTTGTCAAATCCTGATAAGGCTTTTTGAGTAGCCAGGATATTGGTTGACTTGCTATCGTTATAGAATTTGACCCCCTTGATTTCATCCACAAACTGGAGACGGTGTTTGACACCACCAAAGGCTGAAAGAGTTTCCTTGATGATTTGGTTATCTACACCACGTAGCTTGGCTACTGCAATGGTCGCAAGGGCATTTTCCACATTGTGGCTACCTGGAACACCGATTTCACTCGCTGCCATGACCACTTCCCCACGGAAGTAGAGCAGACCGTTTTCTAGATAAGCCCCATCAACCTTTTCCTTTGTTGAAAATGGTACAACAGTAGCCTCTGTTTTTGTGGCCAAGTCTTTTGCCAAGTCTTGGTTAAAGTTCAAGACAAGAAAATCAGCTGCTGTCATCTTGTTCTGGATATTCCACTTGGCTGCCACATACTCCTCAAAAGAACCATGATAGTCTATATGAGTGGGCATGAGGTTGGTGATAACCGCAATCTCAGGATGGAATTCTTGTACACCCATCAGTTGGAAAGAAGAAAGCTCCATGACGAGCGTGTCCTTGGCTGTCGCAGTTTGAGCAACCTGACTAGCAGGATAGCCGATGTTCCCTGACAAGAGACCGCGTTGACCAGCAGCAGTTAAAACTTCCCCAATCATGGTCGTTGTGGTTGTTTTCCCATTTGAACCAGTGATACCGATAATTGGCGCATCTGAAATCAAATAAGCCAATTCTACCTCAGTCAAGACTGGAATCCCCTTTGCCAGCGCTTTTTCAATCATGGTATTGCTATAAGGAATCCCTGGATTTTTCACCATCAGAGCGAAATCCTCATCCAATAATTCCAAAGGATGCCCACCAGTGACAACCTTGATCCCGTCCTCTAACAGACTTTGCGCAGCAGGATTTTCCTCAAAAGGCTTGCCGTCATTTACTGTCACAATAGCACCTAGCTTGTCTAGCAAACGGGCCGCAGACTCACCAGACTTAGCTAAACCTAAAACAAGGACTTTCTTATTTTTAAATTGATCGATTACTTTCATGTCTCAAACTCCATTTCTACTCCTACTATTTTACCATTTTTATGAAAATAATACTAAACGAAAATGCTCTAGCCTTCATTCTAGCATAGAAAAAGAGAGCCATAGCTCTCTTTCTATTTATCTTCTTCTGCTCTTTTTTACAGACATGAGCGTAATGTCTCTCAAGCTAAAGTAAGCTAGGGCCAACATGGCGATTGTGACAAAGAATTCTGTCGGTAATTGGAAGATTTGCAAGATGGACAACATCAGCAAAATCAAGAGTGCAACAACTACAAAGACCAAGATAACGATGTTGACTGTTCCTTTGATACTTTGGGGTGTCGCAAATACATAGAGTAGTAATAAGAGTATCCCTATGATTAAATAGACCATCTTTATCTCTTTCTAGCTCTTATTCAGCTGATTTTTTCTTCTTGTTGGCTTTCTCACGCTCTGCCTTGTTAAGGATTTGTTTACGCAAACGGATAGACTCAGGCGTTACTTCCATGTACTCATCGTCATTCAAGAATTCAAGAGACTCTTCAAGGGTCAAGATACGAGGTGTCTTGATAACAGCTGTTTGATCCTTAGTAGCTGAACGAACGTTGGTCATTTGTTTGGCCTTAGTGATGTTAACTGTCAAGTCGTTTTCACGAGAGTTTTCGCCAATGATCATTCCTTCGTAAACCTCAGTACCTGGGTTGACAAAGATGGTTCCACGTTCTTCGATAGACATGATTGAGTAAGTTGTAGCCTTACCAGCATCAATAGAAACAAGGGCACCACGGTGACGTCCACCAATTTCTCCTGGAATCAATGGTAAGTATTGGTCGAAGGTATGGTTCATGATACCGTAACCACGAGTCATTGACAAGAACTCCGTTGAGTATCCGATCAAACCACGCGCTGGAACAAGGAAGACCAAACGAGTTTGACCATTACCAGTTGAAATCATATCCAACATTTCACCCTTACGTTCAGAAAGGCTTTGGATAACAGAACCTTGGTATTCTTCTGGAGTATCGATTTGAACACGTTCAAATGGCTCACATTTAACACCGTCGATTTCTTTTACGATAACTTCTGGACGAGATACTTGAAGTTCATAACCCTCACGACGCATAGTTTCGATAAGGATTGACAAGTGCAATTCTCCACGACCTGAGACAGTCCATTTATCTGGTGAGTCCGTTGGGTCAACTCGTAGGGAAACGTCTGTTTGCAATTCTGCTTGCAAGCGTTCTTCCACCTTACGAGAAGTCACCCATTTACCTTCTTTACCAGCAAATGGTGAGTTGTTGACCAAGAAGGTCATTTGAAGCGTTGGCTCATCGATGTGAAGGATTGGAAGAGGCTCAACTGCATCTGTCGGTGTAATCGTCTCACCAACAAAGATATCTTCCATACCTGAAACGGCAATCAAATCACCTGCTTTTGCTTCTTGGATTTCACGACGTTCCAAACCAAAGAAACCGAAGAGTTTTGTTACACGGAAGTTCTTCGTTGTACCATCTAGTTTAGAAAGGGTAACTTGGTCCCCAACTTTCACACTACCACGGAAAACACGACCGATACCGATACGTCCAACGAAATCATTATAGTCCAAAAGTGACACTTGGAATTGCAAAGGCTCATCTGAGTTATCTACTGGAGCTGGGATATGGTCGATAATCGTGTCAAAGATTGGTGCCATCGTAGCTTCTTGGTCAGCTGGATCATCTGACAATGAAGATGTCCCGTTGATAGCTGAAGCATACACCACTGGGAAGTCAAGCTGGTCGTCATCTGCACCAAGCTCGATGAAAAGTTCCAAGACTTCGTCCACTACTTCTGCTGGACGAGCTGATGGCTTATCGATTTTATTAACAACCACAATTGGAACTAGGTCTTGTTCCAAGGCTTTTTTCAATACGAAACGAGTCTGTGGCATGGTTCCTTCGTAGGCATCTACGACCAAAACGACACCGTCAACCATTTTCATGATTCGCTCAACTTCTCCACCGAAGTCCGCGTGTCCTGGTGTGTCCATGATGTTGATACGAGTTCCATTGTAAGCAACGGCTGTATTCTTAGCAAGGATGGTAATTCCACGCTCTTTTTCGATATCGTTTGAGTCCATAGCGCGCTCTGCCAATTCAGTACGTGCATCAAGCGTTTCTGATTGTTTCAATAATTCGTCAACGAGGGTTGTTTTCCCGTGGTCAACGTGGGCGATAATCGCAATGTTACGGATATCTTCTCTTAATTTTGTCATGATTTCCTCTAATATTTAAATTTTTATTTCTAACTGAACAATTATACCACAGTCTCATTCAAAAATCACAGTTCAGCTAAGTGTAAATGTTTTCACTCTGCTTTTCTAGTCAAGGCAACTCTTTTCAAAGTCAGAGACTTATGATAAGATAAGCTGGTATGCGTTTAGATAGATTATTAGCCCAAGAAAAGGTCAGTCGCAAGGCTATGAAACAGGCTCTATTAAAAAAAGAAATCCTAGTGGACGATTGTCCAGCCAGCTCCCTGGCTCAAAATATCGACACTGGGTTGCAGAAATTAGTCTTTCAAGGACGACAAATCCAAGGCTACGAGCACACCTACCTCCTGCTGCATAAGCCAAACGGAGTCGTTACAGCTAGCAAGGATAAGAAACTTCCAACCGTCATGGACCTCCTTCCACCTGACAGCCAGTCTGACCAGCTCTATGCTATCGGCAGACTAGACCGCGATACCACGGGACTGCTGCTTTTGACAGACAATGGACCTCTTGGCTTCCAACTCCTTCATCCCCAGTACCATGTCGATAAATCCTATCAAGTGGTAGTAAACGGACCGCTCACGTCAGACCATATCCAAAAGTTCAAGGATGGAATTGTCTTTTTAGATGGGACCACTTGTAAACCTGCTCAGCTAGAAATTCTAGACATAAGCCCAACAGAGAGCCATGCCTCTATTACCATCTCAGAAGGAAAATTTCATCAAGTTAAAAAAATGTTCCTCTCAGTTGGTGTCAAGGTGACTGCCCTAAAACGCGTCCAATTCGGTGACTTTACATTAGACCCAGAACTAGCAGAAGGGCAATACCGTCCCTTGAATCCAGAGGAATTGGAAATCATAAAAAACTATTTAGAGATGGGGCGATAAAACAAAAAAAGCTTTATGTTTAAAGCTTTTTGTTTTTTGCTTATCTAAAAAATACTGCGACGGCTAGAATCCAGTTAAGAACAGAAACTACAAGTCCTATGATATTCAGAATTTTTTCTGTTTGATAGTTTAGTCCAGATTCTTTTTGGTATGAAAAAGCCAAGACCAATCCTATGATCCCCAAAATCAGACCCACTATTGGAGAAAGCAAACCAAGGACGATAGATAAGATACCTAAAATAAGTGAAGGTTTTTTCTTTTGTTGTGAATTCATATTACAAAATCTCCTTAAATTTAATATAAATGATGATACCATAAAACGCAAGATTTATCTATCATTAAACAGTTTTTAACAGAATGTTAGCTCGTCTTGACCTTTCCAATCCAAGAATCCAATCCATAAGAAAGGATATAAATCTCAGAAAAACCTTGCTTTTTCAGATAGAGGGCTGCATTGGTCACTCGTTGTCCGCGTTGGTTTTCGTAGAGAAGGACAGGTTTATCCTTGCGAAGAGCTGCAAGGCTTGACTTCAACTGATTTGAAGGAATATTGCGAGCTCCGAGGATATGTTTTCTGTGAAATTCTGCTGCATCACGGACATCAATCAATTGCCCTTTCCGAATCAAGGCTTCAAACTCTGCATTGTCTACAATCTTAGCCGCACGACGAATACGAAGGTAGTTATACCCCATCCATGCCGCCATCGCTAGTACGATTCCCCACAAAATCCAAATTGTCATAAGTTCTTATCTCCATTTTTCTCTATGTAGTCTAATTCTATCTTGTGCTCTCTACGAAGAACAGCTTCTGCCTCTAGATAGTCTAGCTTGTCCATCAGACCTGCATCATAGATCCGAGAGAGTTCGAGCTTCATCAGTTCAATATCATACAAGCGCTTCCCCACATAGACAATAATGCCAAACTGTTTGAGAAATTGCTGCACATCATAGAATGTTTTCATAGCTTTCATTCTAACAGATTTTAGACTTTTTTTCAATACTGGACCGGCTCTTCCCCCTATTTTCTTCGTCTTCATTGCCCATTCTTCCGCAAGTATGGTACAATAAAAGCATGAGAATTCAACAATTACACTATATTATCAAAATCGTCGAAACTGGCTCTATGAATGAAGCAGCTAAGCAACTCTTTATCACCCAACCTAGTCTCTCCAATGCCGTTCGAGACTTGGAAAATGAAATGGGCATTGAAATCTTTATCCGCAATCCCAAGGGCATTACCTTAACCCGTGATGGGATGGAGTTTCTCTCCTATGCCCGTCAGGTCGTTGAGCAAACCCAGCTTCTGGAGGAACGCTATAAAAATCCTGTCGCCCACCGCGAACTCTTTAGCGTTTCGTCTCAACACTATGCCTTTGTGGTCAATGCCTTTGTATCCCTACTCAAGAAAAGTGATATGGAAAAATACGAGCTCTTCCTTCGTGAAACTCGGACTTGGGAGATTATCGACGATGTCAAGAACTTCCGTAGTGAGGTCGGTGTCCTCTTTTTGAATAGTTATAACCGTGATGTTTTAACGAAAATGCTGGATGACAACCACCTCTTGGCCCACCATCTTTTTACAGCCCAGCCCCATATCTTCGTCAGCAAGACCAATCCTCTGGCAAAGAAAGATAAGGTTAAACTAGAAGACTTGGAGAACTTCCCTTACCTCAGCTATGACCAAGGGACTCACAACTCCTTCTACTTCTCTGAAGAGATTCTCTCTCAGGAATACCACAAAAAATCTATCGTAGTCAGCGACCGTGCCACCCTCTTTAATCTCTTGATTGGTTTGGATGGTTACACGATTGCAACAGGGATTTTGAACAGCAACCTTAACGGAGACAATATCGTTTCCATTCCACTGGACATTGACGACCCGATTGAACTAGTCTATATCCAGCATGAAAAAACCAGCCTGTCTAAGATGGGCGAACGCTTTATCGAGTATCTACTAGAAGAAGTTCAATTCGATAATTGATAAAAAATAAAGATTAAAAGGGAAAGAGAAAAAGTTAGGAAATAGAAAGTGAAAAAGTTACTACTTGCCAGTGCTCTGATTCTGTCAATAGCAGGATCTATATTAGCTCCCGTCTCTGCAGAAGAAAACCAATCACAAACTCCTTCTGCTGTTAAAGAAAAGCAATCCAAAGATGATCAAAAAGATGCTATTGTTAAGGAGAATACAGAACCCGAAGTTCTTCCAAAAGTAGATGCGCAAGAAGCCAAACCCAAAAAAGAGGGCTGGTACCAAGAAAACTACCACTGGCGCTTCTACCAAGATGACCAACCTGCAGTGAACTGGAAAAAAATTCAAGGCAAATGGTACTACTTCGACCAAAATGGTGACCGTCTCCAGTCCACTATCTATAAAGGTTATGCCTTTGACCAAGAGGGTGCTATGGTGGAAAATAGCTGGACCAAATTGGAGAATCAATGGTATTACGCTGCTCCTTCTGGACGATTAACTCAAAATGCTTGGAAAAAAATCAATGGTGCTTGGTACTATTTTGACCAAACTGGAATCATGCTCAGCAATACAAGCATTGATGGCTATTTCTTAGGTCAAAGTGGAGCCATGGTATCTCAAGGTTGGCAAGAGGTCAATCACGTTTGGTACTACGTTCTGCCGTCAGGAAAAATCTCTCAAGACAAATGGGAGAAAATCAAGGGTACTTGGTACTATTTTGACAAAGAAGGAAGGATGTTGAGCGAAACAACCTTCAAGGGCTACCTCTTTAAGAAGAGTGGAGCTATGGCAGAAAACAACTGGGTCAAAATCAAGGATACTTGGTTCTATGCTAGCGATTCAGGCAGATACGTCCAAGACAAGTGGCAAAAAATCCAGGGCTCTTGGTACTCTTTTACTCATGATGGGGGAATGCTAGCAGATAAATGGCAAGGAAGCTACTACCTCAAGACCAGTGGGGCCATGGCTGAAAAAGAATGGATCTTCGACAAGACTTATAAGAGCTGGTTCTATCTAAAAGCGAATGGGCATTATGCAAATCAGGAGTGGATTGGAGCTTATTATCTCAAGTCTGGTGGCTATATGGCCAAAAACGAGTGGATCGATGATAGTCAAGACAAAGGGCGTTACTATTTGGATGAAAATGGTCGCTATGTTACAGGAATTCACAAGATTTCTGGAAAAGACCATCTCTTCCAAAAAGATGGGAAATGGATTTCTGAAGTTTCAACTGAGGGTGGATTTGTAAAAGGCCAATACAGTAACACCATCTTCCTCGATCCCGGACACGGTGGTCGAGATTCTGGCGCCTTTTACTACAATGTAGCTGAAAAAGATCTCAATATGCAAATCTACCGTAAACTTCGCACCAAGTTAGAAGAACTAGGCTACAAGGTTCTCACCTCACGTGATAGTGATATTGATGTAGATTTCATTACAGAACGTTCCCGTATGGTCAACAAAACCAACTCTGACATTTTTATCAGTATCCACTTCAATGCAACTGGAAACGCATATTCAAAAGCGAGCGGTATTCAAACCTACTCCTATAGCGATGAACCTGATTATCCAAGTAAGATTAATCAATACTGGCACAACCATCCTGATCGCATTAGTGAAAGTAAGCGCCTCGCTGCTGCTATCCACTCCTCTCTCTTAGCCGAAACAGGGGCTAAGGATGCTGGTCAGTTAGAAAGAAGTTTTGCCGTACTACGCGAAACAGCCAAACCAGCCGTCCTCCTTGAACTTGGTTATATGGATAATTTCACTGAAAGCCAACAAATCAGAGATAGTCGCTACCAAGATAAACTGGTCGCAGGCATCGTAAAAGGGATTCAAAAATATTACGCTGGTAAATAAAAATAAAGTCTCGAGGTTTCTCGAGACTTTTCTATTTGTCTTCTTTTTTATCTTTATCAGGAAAGAGGTAGCCAATTCCTACACAAGCTAACACACCGGCACCAATCACCAAACCACTTGAAATTGGCAAGAGATCAAAAATAGCATTTGCAATGATAAAGGCAATAATCAAGCACATCAGACTAGCCTTATAGTCTTTTTTCAAAAGATTTTCTAGAGTGAAATAGAGGAACAAGCCAACTGGAATCAGTGACCAGAGATTGACATCCAAACTTGGCCAGCCAACAGATCCAAAATACAATACTAGCGCTGCTGCTACTAAAAATACAAGTCCTAATAATTTTTTCATTTTTTTGTCTCCATTTTCTTTTTTGGTTCTTGAGTTGTCTGATACTGACCTCTCACGCCCTTACATGAATCATTATAGCAGAGGAATTTTTCAAGAACAAGACCTTTTGCCTATCTGGTCAATATCTCTGTCTATGTGGTTGAATAGTAGTGATAAAAGAAAAAAAGCCCTAATGGACTTCTTGATTTTGCCGATTGTAACAGTATTTTTGAACAAATACCATCTAGTTTTTCTTTTCCTTTGACTCTAGAGAAGATTTGATTGCTTCTCGATCTGCTTGTAGTTGAGCTAAGTTCTTTTCTGCTTCCTCAAGTTTACTGGTATCTGGTTTCACACGATAGTAAACATCTTCTGGTTTCATTAACATCGATCCATAATCTTGGCCCGAAAGTAGTCTTTCTTCAGCATGATTGCTTTTATCCGTAATCTTTCCATCATCAGCAGGTTGCATAACAACTCCACTTGGAACAGCAACTACTACAAATCCTCCAGCAACAGAATCTTTTACCCACGCACTGATAGAAGCTGTCTCAGGGTTACGACTATCTTGACCTTTTGATACCTTTAATCCAACTACAGATTCGTACTTTTGATCATTTGTAAACCAAGTCGCATCTACTTCTCCAGAATTCTTAATAATGTATTCATTACCAGATTGACTACGCCAAGTGCCTTCTAAACTAGACAAATCATTGTTCTTGATTGCTTCAATATCTAGTTTTGGAACGGTAGTTTCTTTCTTTAACTTGCTAACAAGTGCTTCTGCTTCAGTAATTTTGGTATCTAAAGCAGTCAGTTGATCCTTGAGTTTCTGAATTTCCTCTTGTTTATCCTTATCAGCCTCATCTGTTTTTCCTTGGCTTGTAGACGATTGACTTGTTGACTCTGTAGTTGAAACAGCAGACGATGCTTGATTTGACTCTTTCTTTCCAATCAAAGAATGCGAGAAAACACTTACTAGGATTATAGCAACCAAAATACCGAGGACTAACCCAATATAGATTTTAATGTTTCTAGTTCCTCTCGCAAACTTTTTAGTTGACTGCGCCTCTGCTAATTCTGATGCAGTCGGCTTGCGGCCATTGACCTCCTCAAATTGTTTTACCCATTCTTTCTTATTCATAATTTTCTCCTTTTTGATTTCTATTCAGCCAAGCTTACGAGACTTCATCCGTTATTATCCATGGATTTTTATAATTTTTAGAAAATCTATGCAAAAAATTCTAAAATGATTAACAGCCTATAGTCCTCTAAAACGGAACGAAAACAAGTACTTGTTAATATATATTATACCACAAAAATATAAATTTTAGTTTTTATTTATAAGCAGGAGACACAGACGTTAAACAGAACCCATCTCCATTAGAAAAAGCCTGTCCTGAGACAAGGCTTTTACATATATCTCTTTTAAATCTCCCATTTTCATAGAAATCTAAATAATATATTTATAAATCAATACTTTCACAAAACTATGTCATCACCTCACTATCTAATCTCAGTACATAAACCATTTTTTCTATAGCTTTTGTCTTAATCTTTATTTTTTCTCTTCATTCCAAGAAAAGCTCCTACTATAAACATGATTCCGGCAGTTAATAGTGTCTGGGCTCCGCTTGCTGTTCCGGTTTTTGGCAACTCATTAGGATTGTTAATAGTTGATTTACTATTGATGTTGGTATTTTTATTAGTTACGTTTCCTTGTTCATTTAGATAAACGTTCTTGTCAATTTCAAAGTTTTTATCATTTTCATCAGAAACAATGCTGTTGACATCATTAGTTGAATCAGATTGTGTTTTTTCTTTCTTTTTGGATACATCAAAAGTAGGTTTATTTTCCTCCTCCTTTTTCTCCTCTATTTTCTTGAATACAGGTTTTATAAAGGTATCTTTTGATAGATTAAGAACATAGCCGGCGTCTTTTTTCCCTTCGAAACCAGAAATTTCCCAACCATCAAATTGGTATCCTTTTTCTAATTCACCCTTATAGACAGGTAACATAAAATCTTCTTCCGACACTATCGTTGAACTCATTTCTTTTCCATTTTGAATGGTCACAGTTACCCTATGAGGTTTTAATTCACTTACCTCTCCCGTGTCTTTATTTAAAATGAATTCTTTTACGGTTGTATTTCTTGCAAAATCTTTTACAACAATCTTAATGTTTAGTGTCTTATCTGTTAGTTGTTTAATATCATCAAATGATTTATATTCTTTTCCATTTACATAAATATGTTGTTCTTGAATCTCACCATCGAATCCGTTATTTCTTTTATCATTGATGTTAAAGACTACAGATTTTCCGTTAGCATATTCGATACTAGTATTTCCCTTAGGATCAATGTTTACTTCTGGTTTGACATTATCATATAAAAATTGATAATGTACTCCAACCGCTTTCGCATTCAAATCGCTATAGCCAGTTTGAAGATAAACATTTCCATCCATATCTGTTACCTTATCTGGGAATCCGTTTGCTTTATAGTCTTTCATCCCCCAGTCCATGATGTCACCGTCTTTAACATTAAGCTTAATGTTAAAATCTCTAGTGTTATCAATGTGTAAATCTCCGTAGATTAAATAATTATCTACAACCGATTCATTAACTCTCAACTCCCAGTTAAAACCACCCTTATCAGAAATCTTACCTCTTAAATAAAATTCTGGATTTCGTACATAAATTTTATTAGTTTTAGATGGATTAAAGTAGTTCTTGTCCATTGAAAGATTTACTGGTTTTGCATCAATAAATAACGTAGAGCCATCTTCTTTTATAGCTTCTACATTGGACTTATCCTCTCCTGTGTACTCTTTACCATCCTTACCAAATAATACAAGTTTAGAAGGATCTGTCACAAGATTTCCATCGTTATCGATTGCCTCCCCTTTATCATTCATTTTAAATGTAAACACTTGATACCTTACAATGTTAAAGCCGTCCAAAGCCGACATTAATACTGATTGAGTACTTCTTCCATCTTCAACATTTCTACTATCAGCATAAATTGTTGTTTCTGATAAAACTCTTAGATTAGGATTGGCCTTTTGGATTTTTGCTATATCTTCCTTGTTATAGACTCCATTCCCTTCTAACATATCCGTTTTTCCAGGATTATAGGTAGTCACTTTTAGTGCATAGCCTTTTCTCAGAATGATGTTATCCTTTAATAGATATTGTTGTTTTTCTGAATCAGAATAGATTTTACCAGATTCCATGTCCGTTAAATTATTTGGTTTATTTTTTGAAAGATCTCCTTCTCCTAATTCTATTACATTCCCATAACTTGATGCATACGGATATTCTGCTTTAGTTTCCTTATTTTTTTCAGGCATTCTAATTTTAGTTTCAGCTTTTATCTGACCATCATCTTTGACAAAAAACCTCATATCTCCTGCAAAAGCTAATCCATCCACAATATCATTAATATTAGCGTATAAATCAAATGTCATCGTTTTTGAATGGGAATCATACTTGGTCGTTTTGATTTCTATCGATTTATAGTTATTTCCATAGTATACCTTGGCATTTTTAGAAACATTACTGATCTTTCCAAGAATTTCAAAGTGTCCATCTTTAGATGGGTTTAGAATGCCATAAATTTTTGATTTGATTTCATCAAGTTTTTCAGTTTCATATTCTAAGGCACTACCATCGTCATAAGCAATGATATTTCCCTTATCATCGTATTTATAATCGTATTCCTCTATTCTCTTACCAGTTTCACTTGTAAAGTCATCAACTTCTCTAAATTTCTTTTTAATGAGTTTCTTTAAATCTTTGCTTTCAAAGTCTCTAATTGTTGAAATTGTTTTATGAATAGTCAAGCTAGATTTTTCTTCGGTAGCCTCTTCATTTTCTTGATGATGTTCTACTTCAGTTGTATCTTTTTTAAGACTATCCTCTTTTCTATTTT
>NZ_AJRH01000032.1:0-17805 GCF_000297015.1 Streptococcus sp. GMD6S
TTTATGGTGCAATTAAACAAGATCCTCAATTTATCCAGCAGTTGGTTGAACTTTATCATGAGATGACAACTGCTCAGATGAATTTTTTAGACTTGAAAAGTTTGACGGATGAGGATAAACGAGCAGATTTACTCTTGATTTTTGAGCAAGTAACAGCCTATCTTAATCAAGGTCAGTTGGCTCAGGGAAGTCAGCTGTCCCATTTGATTGAGGCTATTGAGAATGACAAGGTAAGCAGTGATTTCAGTCAGATTGCCTTGGTTATTGATGGATTTACCCGTTTTTCTGCCGAGGAGGAGCGTGTAGTGGATCTGCTTCATCGAAAAGGTGTCGAGATTGTCATCGGTGCTTATGCAAGCAAGAAGGCTTATACCAGTCCGTTCACTGAAGGGAATCTCTACCAAGCCAGTGTGGAATTTCTTCATCATTTGGGGGCAAAATACCAAACACCTGCTCAGGATCGTTCTCAGACACATGAGAAAATGGATAGTTTTGACAAAGCCTCTCGTTTGCTGGAGTCTTCTTATGACTTTTCAGAACTCACCTTGGATATCGATGAGAAAGACAGGGAAAACCTGCAAATCTGGTCTTGTTTGACGCAAAAAGAAGAGCTGGAATTAGTAGCCCGTAGCATTCGTCAGAAATTACATGACCATCCAGAACTGAGTTACAAGAATTTCCGTATTTTGCTGGGTGATGTGACTTCTTACCAGTTATCACTGAAAACTATTTTTGACCAGTATCAGATTCCTTTCTATCTTGGTAGAAGTGAATCCATGGCTCACCACCCTTTGACTCAGTATGTCGAATCTATTTTGCGTTTGAAACGCTACCGTTTTCGTCAGGAGGATTTGATTAATCTCCTCAGAACTGGTCTGTATACTGACCTTAGCCAAGAGGATATTGATGCTTTTGAGCAATATCTCCGCTATCTTGGTATCAATGGCTTGCCAGCTTTTCAGCAGACCTTCACTAAATCCCACCATGGAAAGTTTGATTTGGAACGCTTGAATGACATTCGTTTGCGAGTTTTGGCTCCTCTTGAAAAATTATTTGCCAGCCGTAAACAAAAGACTGAAAATCTCTTGCAAAAGTGGAATACTTTTCTAAAAAATGCTGCTTTAAGCAAGCAGATGCAAGAATTGACAGCTACTATGGAAACTCTAGAACAGGAAAGACAAGCTGAAGTTTGGAAAGCCTTCTGCCATGTTTTAGAACAATTTGCGACGGTTTTTGCTGGTTCACAAGTTAGTCTGGAGGACTTCCTAGCCTTGCTCCATTCTGGAATGAATTTGTCCCAGTATCGCACCATTCCAGCGACAGTGGACACCGTTCTGGTGCAGAGTTATGATTTGATTGCACCTATGACCGCTGACTTTGTCTATGCCATTGGGCTGACTCAGGATCATTTGCCAAAAATCGCGCAAAACACCAGTCTGTTAACAGATGAAGAACGACAAAGCCTAAACCAAGCAACCGAAGAGGGAGCGCAATTACTGATTGCAAGTAGTGAAAACCTCAAGAAAAATCGCTATACCATGCTTTCCTTGGTCAATGCTGCTCGTAAGCAGTTGGTGTTGTCAGCACCAAGTCTTCTCAATGAAAATGAGAGCAAGGAATCGGCCTATCTTCAGGAACTGGTGAGTTTTGGATTTAGCCGGATAGAGAAGAAGATTCATCAAAAAAGGCTGTCTAAGGATGATATGGGGTCATATCATAGTCTCCTCTCTAGCCTGGTTGCCTATCATCAGCAGGCAGGTTCAAGTGAAAATGAGCAAGATGTCACCTTTGTCAAGGTTTTGGCTCGTGTCATGGGGAAAAAACTAGATCAAAAAGGTCTTACAAATCCAGCACTCCCAACCAGTCCAAGCAGCAAGCCATTAGAGAAAGAGACCTTGCAGGCTCTATACCCTGCTGACAAAGAGTTTTACCTGTCTACGTCTGGTTTGACGGAGTTTTACCGCAATGAATACAGTTATTTCCTTCGTTATGTCTTAGGTTTACAGGAAGAATTGCGCCTTCGTCCGGATGCTCGCAGTCACGGAAATTTTTTGCATCGTATTTTTGAACGAGCCTTGAAACTGCCTGCTGAAAATCCGTTTGACCAACGACTGGAGCAAGCCATCAAGGAAACCAGCCAAGAACGCGAATTTGAAGCTATTTATCAGGAAAGTTTGGAAGCCCAATTTACCAAGGAAATTCTGCTTGATGTCGCGCGAACTACGGGCCACATCCTTCGTCATAATCCAGCTATCGAAACCATCCAAGAGGAGGCAACATTTGGTGGCAAGGATCAGGCCTTTATTCAATTGGATAATGGTCGGAGTGTTCATGTGCGAGGCAAGGTTGACC
The DNA here is from genome assembly GCF_000297015.1 of Streptococcus sp. GMD6S. The sequence continues at coordinate 2,353 of NZ_AJRH01000032.1, forward strand.
GCATTGACCGCCTGAAAGCTGATGGAGCGTTAGGAGTGGTAGACTACAAGTCTAGTTTGACCCAGTTCCAGTTTCCTCATTTCTTCAATGGGCTTAATTCCCAACTGCCAACCTATCTTGCTGCCCTAAAAAGAGAAGGGGAGCAGAACTTTTTCGGAGCTATGTACTTGGAAATGGCTGAGCCTGTCCAATCTTTATTAGCTGTTAAAAGTCTGGCAGGTGCAGTAGTAGAAGCCAGCAAGTCAATGAAATACCAAGGGCTCTTTTTAGAAAAAGAAAGCAGTCATTTGGGTGAGTTTTACAATAAAAATAAGGCCAACCAGCTGACTGATGAAGAGTTTCAGCTCTTGCTAGACTACAATGCACATCTTTATAAAAAAGCAGCAGAGAAGATTTTAGAAGGCCAATTTGCCATCAATCCATACACAGAGAATGGCAAAAGTATTGCCCCGTACGTTCAGCAACACCAAGCCATCACTGGATTTGAAGCTAATTACCATTTGGGACAAGCTCGTTTCCTAGAGAAGTTAGACTTAGCTGACGGCAAGCGTCTGGTCGGAGAAAAACTCAAGCAAGCTTGGTTTGAAAAAATGAGAGAGGAGTTGAATCGATGAAGCCCATTTCCTTTTTAACTGAGGAAGAAATTCAAAAACTGCAAGAAGCAGAAGTGAGTTCAAGCAAGGAACAAAAGAAAACAGCTGAGCAAATCGAAGCCATTTATACTGCAGGGCAAAATATCCTTGTTTCAGCGTCTGCTGGTTCAGGGAAGACCTTTGTTATGGCCGAGCGTATTCTGGATCAATTGGCGCGAGGTGTGGAAATCAGCCAACTCTTTATCTCGACTTTTACTGTCAAGGCTGCTACTGAACTCAAAGAGCGCTTGGAGAAAAAAATCAGCCAACAAATCCAAGAAACCGATGATGTCGAGCTCAAACAACACTTGGGAAGTCAGTTGGCAGACCTGCCAAACGCTGCCATAGGAACCATGGACTCCTTCACGCAAAAATTCCTTGGCAAACATGGCTATCTGATTGATATCGCACCGAACTTCCGTATTCTACAAAATGAAAGTGAACAGTTACTCTTAAAGAACGAAGTTTTTCATCAGGTTTTTGAAGAGCATTACCAAGGTGAGAATAAAGAGAAATTTAGCCGTTTGGTGAAGAACTTTGCTGGACGTGGCAAGGATGAACGAGGTCTGCGCCAGCAAGTCTACAAAATCTATGATTTCCTTCAATCCACCAGTAGCCCCCAAAAATGGCTGAACGAGTCTTTTCTCAAAGGGTTTGAAAAAGCTGACTTTGCAAATGAAAAAGAGAAACTAACTGAGCAAATTAAGCAGGCGCTCTGGGATTTGGAAAGTTTCCTCCGTTATCATCTGGATAACGATGCCAATGAGTTTCCAAAAGCTACCTATTTAGAAGCTGTTCAACAGGTTCTGGATGAAATTGGCTCCTTAAATCAAGAGTCCGATAGTCAGGCTTATCAAGCAGTGCTTGCGCGTGTTGTTGCCATCTCTAAGGAAAAAAATGGTCGAGCTCTGGCTAACTCCAGTCGTAAGGCCGATTTAAAGCCACTGGCTGATGCCTACAACGAAGAGAGAAAGGCCCAGTTTGCAAAACTTGGACAACTAGCAGATCAGATAACCATTCTCGACTATCAAGAACGTTATCATGAAGATACTTGGGAGCTAGCTAAAACCTTCCAAACCTTTATGAGTGATTTTGTGGAGGCTTATCGCGAACGTAAACGCCAAGAAAATGCCTTTGAATTCGCTGATATCAGTCATTACACCATTGAGATTTTAGAGAATTTCCCACAAGTTCGCGAGACTTATCAAGAGAGATTTCATGAAGTCATGGTCGATGAGTATCAGGATACCAACCACATTCAAGAACGGATGCTGGAATTGCTGTCGAATGGTCACAATCGCTTTATGGTGGGAGATATCAAGCAGTCCATCTACCGTTTCCGTCAGGCAGATCCCCAGATTTTCAATGAAAAATTTCAACGCTATGCGCAAAATCCTCAAGAAGGAAAGCTGATTTTGCTCAAGGAAAATTTCCGTAGTAGTTCAGAAGTGCTGTCAGCAACCAATGATGTTTTTGCACGCCTTATGGACCAAGAGGTCGGTGAAATCAACTATGATAGCATGCACCAGCTTGTTTTTGCCAATACCAAACTGACTCCTAATCCAGACAACAAGGCAGAATTTCTCTTCTACGATAAGGGCGATAGTGGGCAAGAGAAAGAAGAAAGTGATGAAGACACGAAACTCACTGGGGAAATGCGCCTTGTCATCAAGGAAATCTTAAAGCTACATCAAGAAAAAGGTGTGGCCTTCAAAGAAATTGCCCTTCTGACTTCCAGTCGCAGTCGTAATGACCAGATTCTACTTGCCCTGTCTGAGTACGGGATACCTGTCAAAACAGACGGTGAGCAAAACAACTACCTCCAATCCTTAGAAGTACAAGTCATGTTGGACACCCTTCGTGTCATCCACAATCCCCTGCAAGACTACGCCTTGGTTGCCCTTATGAAGTCTCCTATGTTTAGTTTCGATGAGGATGAGTTGGCACGTTTATCTCTTCAGAAAGCAGAAGATAAAGTACAAGAGAATCTTTATGAGAAACTAGTTAATGCTCAAAGACAGGTAACTGATCAGAAAGAGTTAATTCACAAGGACCTAGCTGAAAAATTAAATCAATTCATGGATATCTTGGATTCTTGGCGCTTACATGCCAAAACCCACTCTCTCTATGACTTAATTTGGAAGATTTATAATGACCGTTTTTATTATGACTATGTTGGAGCCTTGCCAAACGGACTTGCTAGGCAGGCTAATCTCTATGCCCTAGCGCTACGTGCTGACCAGTTTGAAAAGAGCAATTTCAAAGGCTTGTCTCGTTTTATTCGTATGATTGATCAAGTTTTAGAGGCTCAGCATGACCTCGCAAGCGTAGCTGTCGCACCGCCTAAAGATGCCGTGGAACTTATGACCATTCACAAGAGCAAAGGTCTGGAGTTTCCTTATGTCTTTATCCTCAACATGGATCAGGACTTCAACAAGCAAGACAGCATGTCAGACGTCATTCTCAGTCGTCAAAATGGGCTTGGTGTCAAATACATTGCCAAGGTGGAAACAGGAGCAGTGGAAGCACACTATCCTAAAACCATCAAACTCTCCATTCCTAGCCTAACTTATACGCAGAATGAGAAAGAACTGCAATTGGCTAGCTATTCAGAGCAGATGCGTCTGCTGTATGTTGCCATGACGAGGGCTGAGAAAAAGCTCTATTTTGTCGGTAAGGGTTCTCGTGAAAAGCTAGAAGCCAAGGAATACCCGGCAGCAAATAACGGAAAATTAGATAGCAATACCAGACTGCAAGCAAGAAATTTCCAAGATTGGATCTGGGCTATCAGCAAAGTGTTTGCCAAGGACAATCTCAACTTTAGCTATCGTTTTGTTGGCGAAGACCAGTTGACTAGAGAAGCTATTGGTCAGTTGGAAAACAAGAGCCCTCTACAAGATAGCTCTCAAGCAGACAACCGCCAGTCTGAAACCATCAAAGAAGCTCTGGAAATGCTGAAAGAGGTGGAAGTTTATAATACTCTTCACCGCGCAGCCATTGAGCTTCCTAGTGTTCAAACCCCAAGTCAAATCAAGAAATTCTATGAACCAGTTATGGATATGGAAGGTGTCGAGATTGCAGGTCAAGGCCAGTCAGTAGACAAGAAAATTAGCTTTGAGTTACCAGATTTTTCAACCAAAGAAAAGGTAACAGGAGCTGAGATTGGTAGTGCTACCCACGAACTCATGCAGAGAATTGACCTAAGTCAGCGACCAACCCTTGCTAGCCTGACAGAAACTCTCAAACAAGTTCAAACCAGCCCAGCTGTCAGAGACAAGATCAATCTTGCTAAAATTCTTTCATTCTTTGACACAGCACTTGGTCAAGAAATTCTTGCTAATACAGACCATCTTTATCGCGAGCAACCTTTCTCCATGCTCAAACGAGATCAAAAGAGTCAGGAAGACTTCGTTGTCCGTGGAATCTTGGACGGCTATCTGCTTTATGAGGATCGTATCGTTCTTTTCGACTACAAGACAGACCGCTATGACGAGCCAAGTCAACTCATAGACCGCTATCGTGGTCAATTAGCCCTTTATGGAGAGGCTTTATCACGAGCCTATTTGATTGAAAATATTGAAAAATACTTGATTTTACTCGGTAAAGACGAGGTTCAAGTTGTAAAAGTATAATCTAGAAAGGAGACCTCATGACACTTCCAGTTAGAAAATCCCTGCACGATGCGGTTTTACAGGCTTCAAAAGCCGATACTTGGGAACAGGCTACCAAGGAATGGAATGAAGTTTCCTTGATTTTTAATGGTATCGGCCGTAGCAATTGTGTTTGTGGGAATGCTATCAAATACGCCTACGAACTCTTTAACGGTGTCACAGGCCGACGCCTCTTTCCAATCGGCAGCGATTGTGTTCGTCATTTTCATCGATTGTCCCTTGACCAGCAACTAGAAGAGGAAGAAAAATTACTCAGAAAGGTTGAAAATCTTACCAGAAAAGCCCAGAAAAAGGAAAAAATCAAGGTCAATAAAAGTGACTTTGACGAGCGACTTCTAAAATGGCTCTGGGAAAAAGGCGTTTTCAAGCCTAATCGTGGCAATCAGTTCGCACCTGAGAGAGACTACCAACTCTTCCTAGAAGTCTTTCAAGGAGGAAATTGGACCAAGGCTGAGCCAAAGAAGAAGGCTCGCATGGAAGAAGTCCTTGAAAAATGCATTAAGCCCTTTTTACTTGGAAAACCGGATGATCAACTCTACCTTGTCAAGCTAGGCAAGGAGAAAATTGACTACGAACAAGAACTCCGTATCTAGGCAGAGAAAGAGCGCAAGAAGAGGGATAAAATCGCCAAGCAATATGCAGACAATCTGGTCCTAGCCATGGGACCAGCAGAGCGTGCCTATCAAGACTACTTTGGCTTTACAGAAACCCTAACCCAAGAAGAACGCAAGTGGGAAAAAATACTTTTTGGTAAAAATCGAACAGAACGGGCTATCAAGGCTAAACAATACCAAAAAGAGCTGGAAAAAGACCAACGAATTGCGAGTCAGGATCCAATTGAAAGAAAGCAGAAGCAGACCTGGCTTCTTAATTCCTATTTTCGGGATTTGCCTGATGAAAAAGCTAGATTTTCTCGGCTCTTATTAGAATTTCGAAAAAGTGGAGAAGTACCCTTTTCAGATGAATACTTATCTGAGCATCTCATCGATTTTTTCTACAAGATGAAAGCCTTTGAGTTTGAAATTGCTCCGGATCAAGCTGCTGAATTTTTAAAAGAATGTTTAAGAGCTGATTATTTATCCCCAGCGCAAATTCTCTGGAGTGAAACGATTGTCACAAATTGTATCAGCCCTTTTCTCTCAAGAATACTCTTATAAGAAAAATACCTATAGTCAATATGACTTGATAGGTATTTTCTCGTACTTTGATATAACAATACATTATTTATGCAAACATTTTTACTATATATACTCATTTTTGTAGACAAAAGCCTATGCAAAGAGGGATCATTTATGATAGAATAGATGGTAAGAAAGAAAACGTTTTTATCACGTTTTTTTTAGTCGGAAGGGGAATTATTATGGCTACTATTCAATGGTTTCCGGGTCACATGTCAAAGGCTCGGCGACAAGTTCAGGAGAATTTAAAATTTATTGATTTTGTGACGATTTTGGTGGATGCTCGCCTACCTTTATCTAGTCAAAATCCTATGTTAAACAAGATTGTGGGAGATAAACCCAAACTCTTGATTTTAAACAAGGCAGACCTAGCTGATCCAGCAATGACAAAAGAATGGCGTCAGTACTTTGAATCACAAGGGATTCAAACTCTGGCAATCAACTCCAAAGAGCAAGTTACCGTAAAAGTTGTGACAGATGCAGCCAAAAAGCTTATGGCTGATAAGATTGCACGCCAGAAAGAACGTGGCATTCAGATTGAAACCTTGCGTACCATGATTATCGGAATTCCAAATGCTGGCAAATCAACTCTGATGAACCGTTTGGCTGGGAAAAAGATTGCGGTGGTCGGCAATAAACCAGGTGTTACCAAGGGGCAACAATGGCTCAAAACCAATAAAGACCTTGAAATCCTAGACACACCAGGGATTCTTTGGCCTAAGTTTGAAGATGATGCTGTCGCACTGAAATTAGCCTTAACTGGAGCAATTAAAGACCAGTTGCTTCCTATGGATGAAGTCACCATTTTTGGTCTCAATTATTTCAAAAAACATTATCCAGATAAGCTAGCTGAACGCTTCAAACAAATGAAAATTGAAGAAGATGCTCCTGTTATTATCATGGATATGACACGTGCCCTCGGTTTCCGAGACGACTACGACCGTTTTTACAGCCTCTTCGTGAAGGAAGTTCGTGATGGAAAACTCGGTAACTACACCTTAGATACATTGGACGATATCGATGACGACGATTAAAGAAATCAAAGAACTTCTTGCCACGGTCAAAGACTTATACAATCCCCTTTTTCTTGAACTGGAAAAAGATAGCCGAACTGGAGTTCAAAAGGAAATCAGCAAGCGTAAAAAAGCCATTCAGGCTGAACTGGATGAAGACCTTCGCCTGGAAACTATGCTTTCTTATGAAAAAGAACTTTATAAGCAAGGATTGACTCTAATTGCAGGTGTTGACGAGGTTGGCCGTGGTCCTCTTGCTGGACCTGTAGTCGCTGCAGCCGTTATCTTGCCGAAAAATTGTAAGATTAGAGGCCTCAACGATAGCAAGAAGATCCCCAAAAAGAAACATTTGGAAATTTATCATGCTGTTCAAGATCAAGCCTTGGCAATCGGTATTGGTATCATGGATAATCAGGTCATCGACCAAGTCAATATCTATGAAGCAACCAAGCTGGCCATGAAGGAAGCAATTTCCCAGGTCAGTCCGAAACCTGAGCACCTCTTGATAGACGCCATGAAACTGGAGTTGTCGATTCCCCAAACAGCAATCATCAAAGGAGATGCCAACTCTCTCTCAATCGCAGCTGCATCTATAGTAGCCAAGGTGACACGGGATGAATTGATGAAGGAATATGATCAGCAATATCCTGGATATGATTTTACAGCTAATGCAGGTTATGGAACAGCTAAACACCTAAAAGGACTAGAAAAACTAGGTGTCACCCCAATTCACCGAACCAGTTTTGAACCAGTCAAAACACTGGTTTCAACTAAGAAAGACAAGTAAGAGGAAATGATTATGGAGGAACAGTCAGAAACACTCAGTTCCAAGAAAGAATTTGCCTTTGCCTCAAGCACCATATTATCCCAAGTTGGACGGGGAATCATTGTTGGTCTCGTCGTCGGGCTAATCGTCGGATCTTTTCGTTTCTTAATCGAAAAGGGCTTCCATCTGATACAAGGACTCTATCAAGATCAAGCGCACTTAGTGCGCAATCTTTTTATCATTGGCCTATTTTATGTAATAGTTTGCTGGCTTAGCGCGAAACTAACTCGGTCAGAAAAAGATATCAAGGGTTCAGGAATTCCTCAAGTTGAAGCTGAACTAAAGGGACTGATGAGTCTCAACTGGTGGAGTGTCCTCTGGAAGAAATATGTATTAGGTATTCTTGCTATTGCCAGTGGCCTTATGCTAGGTCGGGAAGGGCCAAGTATTCAACTTGGAGCAGTTGGTGGTAAAGGTATTGCCAAGTGGCTCAAATCTAGCCCAGTAGAGGAACGTTCCCTGATTGCCAGTGGAGCAGCTGCAGGTTTAGCAGCTGCCTTTAATGCACCAATTGCAGGTCTCCTCTTTGTTGTAGAGGAAGTCTATCACCATTTTTCACGATTTTTCTGGGTATCAACTCTAGCAGCTAGTCTCGTAGCAAACTTTGTTTCTCTGCTCATATTTGGCTTAACACCCGTACTGGATATGCCAGACGACATTCCTCTCATGACCCTAGACCAGTATTGGATATACCTCCTTATGGGAGTTTTTCTCGGGCTTTCTGGTTTTCTCTATGAGAAAGCTGTACTCAATGTTGGTCGAGTTTATGATTGGGTTGGTCAAAAAATCCATTTAGATAGAGCTTATTATCCAATCCTAGCCTTTATCCTTATCATACCAGTCGGGATTTTCTTGCCACAAATTCTCGGTGGTGGAAATCAGGTCGTTCTTTCCTTGACTGAGCAAAATTTTAGTTTTCAAGTTCTATTAGCTTACTTTTTGATTCGCTTTGTTTGGAGCATGATTAGCTATGGAAGTGGCCTCCCAGGAGGAATTTTCCTACCCATTTTGGCGCTCGGTTCCTTACTTGGTGCCCTAGTTGGTGTCATTTGTGTCAATCTTGGGCTTGTCAGTCAGGAACAATTCCCTATATTTGTCATTCTGGGAATGAGTGGCTACTTTGGGGCAATTTCCAAGGCTCCCTTAACCGCTATGATACTTGTTACTGAGATGGTAGGGGACATTCGAAACCTCATGCCACTTGGCTTAGTGACCTTAGTCGCCTACATTGTTATGGATCTGCTCAAGGGTGCTCCAGTCTATGAGGCCATGCTCGAAAAAATGCTGCCAGAAGAAGCGACAGATGAAGGAGAAGTCACCCTCATTGAAATCCCTGTATCAGATAAAATAGCAGGAAAACAGGTTCACGAGCTCAACTTGCCACATAACGTACTCATCACCACCCAAGTCCATAATGGCAAAAGCCAAACCGTTAACGGCTCAACTAGAATGTATCTGGGTGATATGATTCACCTAGTGATTCCAAAAAGTGAAATTGGAAAAGTCAAAGATTTGTTGTTATAAGTTCTTTTTACATAATTTATTTTACGTAAAATATTATTGAAAGGATTCTCTATGAAAAGAAATAAGGCAATTGCAGTATATTTGCTAGGCACATTTAGCCAAATAGCATCAGTTTGCCTCCTTTTCTTTCTCTTGAATCATTTTTCTATTCATTCCAATCTATTATCTATTTTAGGAATCTTTCTAGGTGGCATTTCTTCAGCACTTTGGGGAATCATTGTTGCAAATCACTATTTTCATATTCCTTTTAAGAAGATCGTTAACGATTTTTTTAACATTCATACCAGTTACAAACATTATTTATTATCTTTTTTCCTTATTGTCCTTGATTTTTCTTTTCTAATGTTTGGTGGGCAAATAGTAGAATTTAGCTGGTATCTCCCGTTTTTGATGTTCTTCAAATTTATTGTCTTTGGTGGTATAGAAGAGATTGGATGGCGATATGTCTTTCAACCAATTTTACAAGAGAAGCTACCGTATTTTCCCTCAACAATCCTAACCTTTTTCAGCTGGGCGATTTGGCATCTGTTGTTCTTTTACATTGATGGTTCCCTAGCAACTCTGCAAATTCTACCGTTTTTATTTGGATTGCTGACGAATTCTTTCATACTCTCAGCTCTATATAACAAAACAAAGAATCTCTGGATTTGCGTTATGACACATTCGATCATTAATGTCTTGTCTCAGATAACCATAGACACTGATCGATCCGAAACCTACCTGCTTAAAATCTTCATCATCTTGGTATCCTGCTATATGGTAATACATAAAAAAGATGAGTATAGTCGGTAGCTGATTTTGTTGGAAACAGTATTATTCTTTGGAAAAGTTATTTGCTAAGGAGGATATACATCATAATGAAAATACTCGATGTTTTATATAATTTTTATGGTGATTTTGATTTCATTGAAGAAAAATACAATGAAAAATACGAAGGTATTCTTATCAATATAAAGGAAGAGCAAGGGTATAAAAGATGCCGCTTGGCAAAAAGAACACCAAAAAAAGAAGGATATTTTACAGTTTTTTGGAAAAAGACCAAAACAACAAGAACATTCCTTATACCAATGAGGATTTAGGAAATGAACTTATAATCGTTATCATTGATAATGATAAGAGGGGACTATTCATTATTCCAAACGAGGTGGCTATTCGTAAAAACATTCTGTCGACAAAAGATAGCAATGGAAAAATGTCTATGCGATTTTATCCTCCTTGGTGCTCAAATTTAAATACAACAGCTCGAGCAACACAAAAATGGCAATTGCAATATTTTAGAGAAATTAAAGTATAAACATATTGCCGGATTACATACACACAAAAGACCTGTTTCTTATGATTGCAGAATCAGGTCTTTGTTTTTTCTAGAATCCATCAAACACTTATAACGTCTTTCCGAAAAACTATAATTTTCTTGAAAAATATATAAGTCTATGCTATACTACTAGTAGACTTAATTATGGAGAAAATACATGAAACGTGAGATTTTACTGGAACGAATCGACAAACTAAAACAAATCATGCCCTGGTATGTTCTGGAATACTACCAATCCAAGCTTGCTGTGCCCTACAGTTTTACAACCTTGTACGAATATCTCAAGGAATACGATCGATTTTTCAGCTGGGTTTTGGAGTCTGGTATTTCAAATGTTGATAAAATGTCTGACATTCCTTTATCAGTCTTGGAAAATATGTCTAAAAAAGATATGGAATCCTTTATCCTGTATCTACGTGAACGACCTTTGCTGAATGCCAATACAACCAAACAAGGTGTCTCTCAGACGACCATTAATCGGACTTTGTCGGCACTTTCTAGTCTTTACAAGTATCTAACAGAGGAGGTTGAAAACGACCAAGGGGAGCCTTATTTCTATCGTAATGTAATGAAGAAAGTTTCAACCAAGAAAAAGAAAGAAACACTTGCTGCTAGAGCTGAAAACATCAAGCAAAAACTCTTTTTAGGCGATGAAACAGAGGGTTTTCTAACTTATATCGACCAAGAGTACCCTCAACAACTTTCTAATCGCGCTCTTTCATCATTCAATAAAAATAAAGAACGTGATTTGGCCATTATTGCTCTTCTCTTGGCCTCAGGTGTCCGCTTATCTGAAGCTGTTAATCTAGATCTAAGAGATCTTAATCTCAATATGATGGTTATTGATGTCACACGTAAGGGGGGAAAACGTGACTCGGTCAATGTCGCTGCCTTTGCCAAGCCTTATCTAGAGAATTATCTGGCCATTCGGAATCAACGCTATAAGACGGAAAAGACAGATACAGCTCTCTTTCTGACCTTATATCGTGGTGTTTCCAATCGTATCGATGCTTCCAGCGTCGAGAAAATGGTTGCTAAGTACTCTGAGGACTTCAAAGTCCGTGTAACTCCCCACAAACTACGCCATACTCTGGCAACTAGGCTCTATGATGCTACTAAATCGCAAGTTTTGGTCAGCCATCAGCTAGGACACGCCAGTACACAAGTCACTGACCTCTATACCCATATCGTTAATGATGAACAGAAAAATGCCTTGGATAGTTTATAATTGATACGTAATAATAATTATGTAAAAACCTCAAAAAAAGAAGTTGCTAAAATATACAACTTCTTTTTGATTTATCCCACTACTGCTTCAGCGATTTCTTCACGACTAATACCAGCAAAGTAGCGTGTGATGTCAATAGTTTCTAAAGCTTTAAGAACATCCTCACGTTCGTATTTCACTCCACGAAGGACATCTTCTACAGCTGCAACGTCTTCGATACCAAAAAAGTCTCCATAAATCTTGATATCTTGGATTTTTGATTCAATGACGTTGGCAAAAACTTCAACCTTACCACTGGTGAATTTTGTTCCCCGACGGACGTTAAATTCAGGTGATTTACCGTAGTTCCAGTCCCAAGTACCGAACTTGGTATCCTTGATACGATTGATTTCCGCTAATTCTTGCTCAGAAAAAACGTATTCAGTCATCTCTGGGTACTCTTTTTTCATGTATTCCAATAGCAAATCACGAAATTCTTCAACTGTGATTTTTTCTGGTAATTCATTGACAATATTGGTGACACGGGCACGGACGGATTTCACACCTTTTGATTCAAATTTATCTTTTGAAACCTTGAGGGCGTTAGCAAGAACTGACAAATCAACGTCAAAGAGCAAGCAACCATGGTGCATGATACGACCATTGATATAGGCTTGGGCATTGCCACAGAATTTTTTGCCATCAATCTCAAGGTCATTACGGCCTGTAAACTCAGCTTTAACGCCTAGTTGAGCCAAGGTATTGATAACTGGAGTTGAGAAGCTCTTGAAGTCAAAGGCCTTGTTTTCATCTTCTTTTGAAATGATGGTGTAGTTGAGGTTGTTTAAATCGTGATAAACAGCTCCACCACCACTGATACGGCGGACTACCTCAATACCATTTTCTCGAACATAATCACGGTTGATTTCTTCGATAGTATTCTGGTGACGACCAACAATGATAGAAGGTTTGTTAATCCAAAGAAGGAAGATTTGATCCTCATCTAGTAAGTGTTTAAAGGCATATTCTTCCAAGGCGATATTAAAAGCAGTGTCGTTTGAATGATTGATAATATATTTCATAGTGTTTCCAAAAATTTAGTTTTTAAAATCTGTTCATAGCAATCAAATTTTCTAAAGTGGTAAAAAGAAATGTAACGTGTTATCGTTACATTTCTCGGAAAAATTGAGACAAGAGGCTCAATTTTTAGGCATGGAACTCTAATAGAGGTCGCTGCCGTCCGTACTACTTTAAGAAAATTTAGTTGAAAAACTTATTTATTTTTTCTTAGGTGAATGGATGGCCATTCCTAGAACATCCGCAAACGCTTCGTACATCACTTCAGAGTAGGTTGGGTGTCCGTGGATAGTCTTCAGCATTTCTTCAACAGTGATTTCCATTTCGATGATGCTTGATGCCTCGTTGATTAATTCTGCAGCTGCAGGACCAATGATGTGCACACCAAGGATTTCCCCGTATTTCTTATCAGCGATAACTTTTACGAAACCTTGAGCAGCATCTGATGCAATAGCACGGCCGTTAGCTGCAAAGTTGAATTTACCGATGGCTACATCGTATTTCTCACGTGCTTGTTCTTCAGTTAGACCTACTGCTGCTACTTCAGGAAGAGTATAGATGGCTGCAGGAGTCAAGTTCAATTTGGCAACAGCATGATTTCCTTTGAGGGCATTTTCAGCAGCAACTTCACCCATACGGAAGGCTGCGTGAGCCAACATCTTAGTACCGTTGATGTCACCTGGTGCGTAGATACCTGGAACAGAAGTTTCCATGTATTCGTTGACCTTGATACGTCCACGATCCAATTCAAACTCAACATCGCCAATACCTTCAAGGTCTGGCACACGACCGATTGAAAGAAGAGCTTTGCTTGCGATGATATCGTCTTTTCCTTCAACCTTGATACGAAGTTGACCATTTTCTTCGATGATTTCTTCCAATTTTGTACCTGTTAAGATAGTCATACCTTTGCGTTCCAAAATCAAGCGAAGGTTCTTAGACACTTCCGCATCCATAGCTGGAACGATACGATCCATCATTTCGATAACAGTCACTTTTGAACCAAATGTCATGAAGGCTTGACCGAGTTCGATACCGACAACTCCACCACCGATGATAACAAGGCTTTCTGGAACTTCGTTCATTTCAAGAATGTCATCACTGGTCATGACAAGTGGAGATTCCATACCAGGAACGTTGATCTTGCTAACTTTTGAACCACCGGCAAGGATAATTTTCTTGGTTTCAAGCAATTCAGAACCATCTACCAAGACATTCTTGTCTTTAGTGATTGTACCAACACCCTTATGAACAGTAACTCCGTAGCTACGAAGAAGACCCGCAACACCACCTACCAAGGTATTGACAACTTTAGATTTAGTTTCTAAAAGTTTATCCATATCAACAGTGAAGGTTGGATTTTCGATTACGATACCACGATTTGCTGCATGACCGATGTTTTCGATAATTTCAGCATTGTGAAGATAGGTCTTAGTTGGGATACATCCACGGTTCAAGCAGGTTCCACCGAGTTCAGATTTTTCAACAAGGGCAACCTTACCACCGAGTTGGGCAGCTTTAATGGCTGCTACATATCCAGCAGGACCTCCACCAATCACAACGATATCAAAGGCATCATCGCTCTTACCATCGTCGTTTGAGGCACTAGCAGCAGGTGCAGGTTTTGATTCTGACGCAGCTGCTCCAGCTGTTGGGATGTTTTCCCCTTCTTCTCCAAGGTAACCGATAACTTCTGTAACCGGAACTGTTTCACCATCTCCTTTGAGGATGGCAATCAAGTATCCATCTTCTTCGGCTTCCAATTCCATGCTGACTTTGTCAGTCATAATTTCCAAAAGGATTTCTCCTTCTTTTACAAATTCTCCGACTTTCTTATTCCATTGGACGATTTGTCCTTCTGTCATATCCACGCCGGCTTTTGGCATAATTACTTCTAAGGCCATGTCTTACTTCCTTTATCTAAAACTCTAAAATAACAATAGCTAACTTAAACCAACATTGAGATTGGGTTCTCAATTAAGGCTTTCAAGTCTTTCATAAACTTAGCACCAGCCATACCATCTACAACACGGTGGTCAATGGTTAATCCAAGGCTCATGATAGGGCGAATAACAATCTCACCATTGACGACAACAGGTTTCTCGACTGTTGAGCTTACCCCGAGGATTGCTGAGTTGGGTTGGTTAATAATCGGACCAAAGGACTGAACGCCAAACATTCCCAAGTTACTAATTGTGAAGGTTGAGTTTTGTAACTCACTTGGAGCCAATTTGCCATCCAAGGTACGACCAATCACGTCTTTAAAGGCTACTACTAACTCTGACAAGCTCATTTTTTCAGCATTGTAAACAACTGGTGTCATTAGACCGTTATCCATCCCAACCGCCATCGCAAGGTTGACATAGTTATGAGTGATAATGGTCTTGCCGTCTTCTGTCAATGAAGCGTTGATGTATGGGTGTTTCATCAATGTTTTCACAACAGCGAGTGAAAGAAGGTCTGTTACAGTAGTCTTCTTACCAGTCGCTTCCATAATCGGATCAAGAACCTTCTTACGAAGGGCCAACATTTCTGACATATCGACATCATAGTTGAGTGTGAAGGTTGGCGCAGTTAGGTAAGATTCAACCATACGTTGAGCTATAACCTTACGCATTGGTGTCATTGGAATACGCTCAATCTCACCATAAGGAGTGATATTGTCTGGAACTTCTGCCACTTTTTCGATTTGAGCAGGAGACTTGATGGTGTCGTTTTCGATATTTTCAGGAAGCAAGGCCAAAACATCCTTCTTCATGATCTTACCACGATGACCCGTTCCTTGGATTTCCTGCCAAGCAATGTTATGTTCGAGGGCAATTCGTTTTGCAAGTGGCGAAATGCGAACCACGTTTGTGTCTTTATAAGTTTCCACGTCTTCTTTGTGGACACGACCGTTTGCACCTGAGCCAGAAACGTCGTAGAGGTTGATTCCTAGATCATCCGCCAACTTTCTAGCCGCAGGAGTCGCTCTTAGCTTGTCATCAGCCATGACCTCTCCAATTCTAAT
>NZ_AJRH01000033.1:0-17749 GCF_000297015.1 Streptococcus sp. GMD6S
TCTAATGGTTGCAATTGCAGTCATTCTGATCTTAGCTTATGTAACAGCTATCTTTTTACGTAAGCGTAATGTAAGCAGATTAACGGCCCTTGAAGAAAGAAAAGAAGAACTCTACAACCTTCCTGTAAATGATGAGGTTGAAGCCGTTAAAAACATGCACTTGATTGGTCAAAGCCAGGTGACCTTCCGTGAATGGAACCAAAAATGGGTTGATTTATCTCTGAACTCATTTGCTGATATTGAAAATCACCTCTTTGAAGCTGAAAGCTACAATAATTCTTTCCGTTTTTTCAAAGCTTCTCACAAGATTGATCAAATTGAGAGCCAAATTGGCTTGATTGAAGAAGATATTGCAGCTATTCGCAATGCCCTTTCTGAACTTGAAAAACAAGAATCTAAGAATAGTGGCCGTGTCCTTCATGCTTTGGACTTGTTTGAATCCCTTCAACATACTGTTGCAGAAGACTCGGAGAAATATGGGAAGGCCCTTCCTGAGATTGAGAAACAATTGGAAAACATCCAATCTGAATTCTCTCAATTTGTTACCCTAAATTCATCAGGTGACCCGGTTGAAGCGGCAGCAATTCTTGATTCAACTGAAAATCATATTCTCGCTTTGACACACATCGTTGAGCGAATTCCAGCTCTTGTTGAAACCTTGACAAAGGAACTGCCAGAACAATTGGCAGATTTGGAAGAAGGTTATCGCAAGCTGTTGGATGCCAACTACCACTTTACAGAAACAGATATTGAATCCCGTTTCCAACTTTTGCATGAGTCTTTGAAAAATAATCAAGAAAATATTCGTCAGTTGGAATTGGACAATGCAGAGTATGAAAATAATCGCATCCAAGAAGAAATCAACGCACTTTATGATATCTTCACTCGTGAAATTGCAGCTCAAAAAGTGGTTGAAAGTCTTCTTTCGACATTACCAACTTATCTCAACCACTTGAAAGAAAATAATCAGGTGCTTGTTCAAGATCTTGAACGTTTGACTAAAACCTACCTTCTTCCTGAAAGTGATGGCAATCATGTTCGTCGTCTTCAAGCAGAATTGGCTGCACTTGATACGGCAATCATGGAAGTGACAGAGGATAAAGGTGAGTCAACACAAGCCTACTCTGCTCTTGAAGAACAGTTGGAAATGCTTCAAAGCAACCTCAAGGATATAGAGGATGAGCAAATCTCTGTTAGCGAACGACTTGCGCAAATTGAAAAAGACGACCTCAATGCTCGCCAAAAAGCAAATGTCTATGTGAACCGTTTGCATACTATCAAACGTTACATGGAGAAGAGAAACTTGCCAGGTATTCCCCAAAGTTTCTTGAAACTTTTCTTTACTGCAAGTCATAACACAGAAGATTTGATGGCAGAGTTAGAACAACCGCAAGTGAATATTGAATCGGTTAAACGCGTTCTTGAAATTGCAACAAATGATATGGAAGCACTTGAAACAGAAACCTATGATATCGTTCAATATGCAACCTTGACGGAGCAACTCTTGCAATACTCAAACCGTTACCGTTCATTCGATGAGCGTATCCAAGAGGCCTTCAACGAAGCGCTTGAAATTTTTGAAAAAGAGTTTGACTACCAGGCATCATTTGAAAAAATTTCACAAGCCTTGGAAGTTGCTGAACCAGGGGTTACAAACCGTTTTGTAACTTCATATGAGAAAACACGTGAAGCGATTCGTTTTTAAAAATAGAAGCTTAGAAGATTTCTAAGCTTTTTTCTTTTCCTAAAAAAAGACAGAATCCCTGTTTATCATTGAAATAATAGCCTCGATTTGATATGATGGAAATATGAAAAAAAATAGAGCGAAACGTGTTTCTCACGATATAACGAGAAGGCTATTGCTTTCCCTTGTTGGAATCTTAGGAGTTGCTACGATTTTATTAGGGAGTGCTATTGGTTATAAGCTACTACAAAAGCAATCTTACGAACAAAAAATTGAAGCGCTAAAAAGCGAAAAGGACCAGCAATTCAACTCAGGTAGTCAGAAGGACCATTTCCGAAAAGGTCAAGCTGAGGTGATTGCCTACTACCCTCTGCAAGGAGAGGAAGTCATTGCGTCTGTTAGAGAAAAAATCAACCAGGATATCAAAGAAAAGCTGGAAGATAAAGAGGATTTGGTTTTTTATTATAGTGAGCAGTTGGACCCAGTCTTAAAGGGAGTTGTTGCTCGTAGTATCAGTAAGCAAGTCTACGATTTGTCTGCATCAAAGGTTGAAGAAAAAGAAAAGACTTCTTTAGGGAAAATTTTCTTGACTGAAGATGGGAAAGATTTTGACCTCAGCAAACTCTTCAAAGATGCAAGTAAGGCTAAGGAACTCTTACTGAGTCAAATCAAATCAACTCTAGAAGATAAGAAACTTGACCAGGCAAAAATTGATCAAGTTATAAAGAGCTTCACAGACCAAGAATTGACATCTTGGAGCTTTGATTATAAGGATAGTCAAATCATCCTTTATCCTGCTAATCCAGGGGAGACTTTGGAGGAAATTGCCTTACCAATATCCAGTTTCTTTGATGTATTGGAGTCCTCTTATCTATTAGAAAAGGATACTGAACTTTACCAAGCATACTTTGCTAAGAAAAATAAAAAAGTTGTAGCCTTGACCTTTGACGATGGTCCAAATCCTACTACAACCACGCAAGCTTTGGATACTTTAGCTAAATATGGTGTAAAAGCAACCTTCTTTGTACTTGGTAAAAACATTGCAGGTAATGAAAATCTTCTAAAACGAATGAAATCAGAAGGTCATGTTGTAGGAAACCACAGCTGGAGTCATCCCGTTCTTTCACAACTTTCGCTCGAAGATGCTAAAAAACAAATCACTGATACAGAAGATTTGTTAACTCAAGTTTTAGGATCAAGCTCTAAACTGATGCGCCCACCTTATGGTGCCATCACTGATGATATTCGAAACGGCCTTGATTTAAGCTTCATCATGTGGGACGTGGATAGTTTGGACTGGAAGAGTAAAAATGAGACAGCCATTTTGACAGAGATACAACGTCAGGTTCGCAATGGTTCTATCATCCTCATGCATGATATCCATGGTCCTTCAGTTAATTCTCTACCAAGTGTCATTGAGTATTTAAAGGGTGAAGGGTATACATTTGTGACCGTTCCTGAATTGCTCAATTCTCGCTTAAAAGCTCACGAGATCTATTACGATCGTGATCAATAATTGTTAAAATCTAAAGGGGCAAGTGTTCTGATAATCAGGATTTTGTTTCTTTAGATTTTCTTCACATAGAAAGGAGAAACGATGAAATCTTACAACCTTAATAATGGAGTTTCAATTCCTGTACTAGGATTTGGAACATGGAAAGCTGAAAATGGAGAGGTGGCCTACCAAGCCGTTTTAGAAGCCTTAAAGGCCGGCTATCGTCATATCGATACTGCAGCTATCTATAAAAATGAGGAAAGTGTTGGACGTGCTATTCGAGATAGCGGTATTCCAAGACAAGAAATCTTTGTAACGACCAAACTCTGGAATACCAATCACAGCTATGATGAAGCTCGCCAAGCATTTGAAGAATCAATGGAAAAACTGGGATTGGATTATCTAGATTTGTACCTTATCCATTGGCCAAATCCTAAACCTTTAAGAGAAAATGGCGAATGGAAAACTCGCAATGCTGAAGTCTGGAGAGCGATGGAGGATCTTTACCAAGAAGGCAAAATCCGTGCCATCGGCGTTAGTAACTTCCTCCCCCATCATTTGGATACCTTGCTTGAAACAGCAAGAATCATTCCAGCGGTCAATCAGGTGCGCTTGGCACCAGGAGTTTATCAAGAGGAAGTGGTTGACTACTGTAGAGAGAAAGGAATTCTCTTAGAGGCTTGGGGACCTTTTGGCCAAGGAGAGTTGTTTGAACAGAAAGAAGTCCAAGAAATTGCTGCTAAGCATGGGAAATCAGTGGCTCAAATTGCCTTGGCTTGGAGTTTGGCAGAAAGTTTTTTACCCCTACCTAAGTCAGTGACAGTCTCTCGTATCCAGAGCAATCTCGACTGTTTTGGGATTGAACTCAGCAATGACGAGCGAGAAGTCTTAAAGACAATTTCAGTGACTTCGGGCGCACCTCGTGTGGATGAGATGGATTTTTAGTTTGTAAAATCTATTTATACTGAAATAACAAAGACTAGGAATTTTAAATCCTAGTCTTTTTGTGTATAAAAAATCTAGATTGTTTGTATAATGAAATAATTTCATGGATTGAAATATAGGAACAAATTTAGAAAATATTGGTTTGATGGAGAAAATAACACGAATGATAAAATTAAATAAGTAAGATATATACGTAAATATTACATTTTTGTGACAATTCAGATTTTTGTAAAAATTTATACCTATTTGCGCTATAATAGGTATACTTTAAAGAAAAAGGAGATTATGTATGAATAGACGACAACGTTTTTCATTACGGAAATACAAATTTGGTCTTGCTTCAGTTTTATTGGGAACTGCTTTGGTTTTTGGAGCAAGTCAAGTCAGTGCCAATGAGCAGAGTACAGGTGAAAATCAAGCTCAAACTCAGGAAATTAAGACAGAGCTAAAATACGATAAACACTCAAACTCTGCGACTGACCAAACCAATAATAATGTGATAGCTCCAGTAGTTGGAGAGAAACAAGAAGCTGAAACTTCTAAAGAGGATGCTAGTAAACAAGATGCTAAGGTAGAAGCTTCGGTTGATAAAACTGCTGAAGCCCAAGAATCAGGAAAAGATAGCGCAGTTGCAAAAGAAGTAGACCAAGGTGTCGTTCAAAAAGAAACAACAGTCGCTACCAGTCCAGCGCCTGCTACTGAGAAGGCTTCTAACATAGAGAACAAAGAGGCTCAAGCAACGACAGCTCCTAAAACTACTGGAGAAACAGCAACTACTGAAAAAGAACAAGAAAAAGCTGAGTCTGCAAAACCCAATAGTCTTTCAAGTAATGATATCATCACAGTACCGAAAACTTGGAAGGCTGGTTACAAGGGAACAGGGACCGTTGTTGCCATTATTGACTCTGGACTTGATTTGAATCATGAGGTACTTCGAATTTCGGATCCGTCAAAAGCAAAATTTAAAAACAAGGAAGCCATTGAAGCAGCTAAAAAGGCTGCTGGAATCGACTACGGTAAATGGTATAGTGATAAGGTTGTCTATGCCTATGACTACTTTGACGGAACAGATAAAATCAAAGAAGCAGAAAGAACTTCTCATGGGATGCACGTAACAGGGATTGCAGCTGGAAACCCTGATAAAGAGGCACCAAATGGTGAAAAGGTCTATGGTGTGGCGCCTGAAGCCCAAGTCATGTTTATGCGTGTCTTTTCAGATCGCCAAAAAACGACCAGTTCTGCCCTTTATGTAAAGGCGATTGATGATGCAGTGGCCTTGGGAGCAGATGCCATTAATATGAGTTTGGGATCTAGCACTGGTTCTATGGTGGATGCTGGTTCTGATATTGTGGATGCCATCAAACGGGCTCGTGCCAAGGGAGTTTCTGTTCTTATCTCAGCAGGAAATAGTAATACATTCGGAAATGGTTATTCAAAACCACTAGCTGAAAACCCAGACTATGGCTTGGTTGGAAATCCATCCACTGTTGAGGATTCGATTTCAGTTGCTTCTGTCAACAATAAAACATTGACAACAGCCGTTTTTGAAGTTAAAGGTCTAGAGGGAAATGCCGGCCTTCATAACGGAAAATTTGATTATAATCAACCTGAAGCAGATAAGGACTTTGAAAAAGGAAAAGAGTACGAATACGTCGAAGCAGGCTTAGGTCGTGAAGAAGACTTTGCGAAGTTGGATTTAACTGGGAAACTTGCCCTCATTCAGCGTGGAGCCATGAACTTTTCAGAGAAGATCAAAAATGCACGAAAACACGGTGCAGTTGGTGCTTTGATCTACAATAATGTAGAGGGCGCAAACATCAATATGGCTATTGATGATGAAGCAAAGAAAATTCCTTCTGTATTTATTTCTAAACAGTATGGTGAAGCCTTAAAATCAGGAAACTACAAGATTGTTTTTAATGACAAGATGGATAATCGCCCATCCGATGTAGCCAATCAGCTATCTGACTTTTCAAGTTGGGGAGTGACTACCGATGGACAATTGAAACCGGACGTGACAGCTCCTGGCGGCAATATTTACTCATCCTTTAATGACAATACCTACGGTAGTATCAGCGGAACCAGTATGGCGGCTCCTCACGTTACGGGTGTTGCAGTTCTGGTTAAGGAATACCTTCAAAAACACCATCCAGAATTGACTCCTGAGCAAGTATCAGAGACTGTCAAGGCCTTGATCATGTCAACTGCAAAACCACATGTTAATAAGGACACAGGCACTTATACCTCTCCTCGTCAGCAAGGTTCTGGTATTGTGGATACAGCTGCTGCAGTTTCAACCGACCTCTATGTAACAGGTGAAAATGGTTATCCAAGCGTGACTTTAGGAAATGTTGGAGATCAATTTACTTTCAAGGTTACTGTACACAACATTTCAGATACTGACCGTACTCTCAAGATGGTAGTGAATACCAATACAGACGAAGTCCAAGATGGAAAATTCACCCTTCGACCTCGAAGACTAACGGAGACAGTCTGGCCTGAAGTGACAGTCAAAGCCCACAGCAGTCAAACAGTCACTGTTAAAGTGGATGCTCGAAAATTTGCTGCTGAACTCAGCAAACAAATGCCAAATGGCTATTTCCTTGAAGGGTTTGTTAGATTTGTAGATCCAGCAGATGATGGGGATATTGTGAGTCTTGCATTTATGGGCTTCCGAGGAGAATTCCAAAATCTCCATGCTGTCGAAAAACCAATTTACAATCTTGTCCGAGAAGGGAAAAATGGATTTTACACGGAAGTAGACAAAGAAAATCCCGCCGTTAACTACTCTAATGATGCTACCTATCTAGCTACCTTGCAAAATGACCTTCTAGTGTCTAAAGGTCAACGCCAAGGACGCCGAATTACCGTTCTTGGAATCGAACAAAATGCTGAAGGTAAGCATGTTCTTCAGTTGGACGAAAAAGGGAATGTCCGTATTGCCATTTCTCCAAATGATGATGGAAACAAAGACCTAGTTGAATACAAAACGGTTGCTTTGAGAAATCTTGTAAATCTTCGGGCTACAGTTTATGCGGCTACGGATACCAAGCATGAACATCCTATTTGGGAGGGCGATGCAAAGGATCTTCGCAAGAATTACTTTGATGGAGACAGTAGAAATCTGAAGAGTTATATTCTAGATAATACCGCTTGGAGAGGTCAGGATTTTGATGGCAATACTGTTGCAGATGGTTTATATGACTATGTTATCAGTTATACACCAGACGTTCCAGGAGCTAAAGAACAACACACAACCTTTAAAATTCAGATTGATACTCAAAAACCTGTCATCACAAGTGGTTATATTCGCTTTAAAGATGGAAACCAAGAATTCGTAGCTCGTAAACCAAAAGATGTGGGTCAAGGCGGTATCCTTTCAGAAAAAGTCTTCTACCTGACACCATTTGACCAGAAAGGGACCATGGTTCTATCTGAGAAAGACCAGTCTGGAACTCGTGCGCTTGAGAACACCCATCTGATTAAGGCCAATGCTGACGGTAGTTATACACTTCCTAAGGATGTTGATAAGGCTAATATTTACTATCTTGTTGAGGACTATGCAGGAAATGTAGACTATATCTCACTTGCCGAACTTGTCCGCGATCAAAATAGTGGTCGAGTGAAAATTGCCTTGAAGGATGCAAAAACAAACCAGGATATTGATACCCTCTACGTCTATCGAATCAAAAATAGCAAGGGACAATATGTTGATGTTGACAAGACAAAAGCGATTCATTTCTTACAGTTTGGTCATTATACAGCAGAAATTTTCAGTTATGACCGAACAGAATTGAAATTTATCAGTGCCTTATCCCAAGAGTTTGACTTGACGGAAGAAAATAGTTTCCAAACCATTACCTTCCTAGCAAATCTCTTAGAATATGCACCGGTATCTGTTTCCTTTAACCAAGCAGTTCCAAAGACGACTACAGTAGTTCTGAAAGGTGAAGATGGGACAAGTATCACTCTTCCTGCTGAAAAATATGGTCAATACGCCTTTGGTAAGAAAGTTGCTACAGGTCGTTATACTGTACAAGTCGCCTTACCAACTGGATACGAACTCCTTGAAGATCTCGTTTCCTTGCTCGTTCAGCCAGGTCGAAATAATGCTTTGCGTCTATCTGTTGTGTCTAAGTTGGCCTTGATTGCTGCGGTAAATCAACAAAAAGAACTGGTAGAAACGTCTCGCTACTTTAATAGTAGTGCAGATAAGAGAAAAACTTATGACCAAGCTTTCCAAGTTGCGCAGTCAGCCTTGTCAAGCAAGTTGAAACAAGAATTGATTGATGGCGTTCTCGCTAGTCTTGAAGCTGCTGGTAAAGCTTTGGATGGAAAAGATTCGAACGTTACAGCCTTGAAAGAAGCTATGAAAGCTTACTATGCAACGACTAAAACTGGACGATATGCGAATGCCAAGGAAAAAGTACGTCGAGCTTATGATCGTGCCTTCCAAGAAATTGCCTTACTAGCTGTAGATCCTAAAGTCAAACAGGATCAAATTGACCAATCTCTCATTGCCCTAGCAACAGCTAAAAGTAAACTGAATGGCAAGGCTACAGACTTCTCTAGTCTAAAGAAACTGGTCAAAGATGAACGCCTTTTCCAAGAAAAGAACGCGAGATTTATCTATGCTGACAAGAAAGAAAAAGCAGCTTATCTTTTAACTTTTAAAGAGGCACAGGAACTCCTTAAAGATCCAGGAGCGAGCCAAGAAGATGTCAAAGATGCCATTACAGCCTTGAAACAAGCCAAGAGAAATCTACATGGCAAAAAACCAAAAGCGAAAAGACATCCTTAAATAGGACTTTCTGAAGCTTTACTATTAAATGAGTCTGGAACTTTGTTTTCAGACTCATTTTTGGTTTACACTAGCTAGAAAATCTGCTATAATACTAGCTAGGAAAGAAAGTCTTATGGCGTTCTTCAGCGATCTTGGGGTAGTGGGAGCCAAGTAGAACAAGGTAAGAAACTGGCGCTTTCTGTCGTATTTTTAAAAACAATGAAGTAATAAATTAGGGTGGAACCGCGTTTTTGACGCCCCTAGTCGCAAGGCTTGGGTGTTGAAATTCGGTTCTTTTTGAATTTCGTCTAATGCCTAAGTAGAAAGGAGCATAATGCTTAAAGGATCTTGTTTATGCAAAGCAGTGACCTACACTTTAGATGAGGAATTGTCGGAATTAGTTTTTTGCCACTGCTCATTCTGTCGGAAAGCAACTGCGTCTGCCTATACAGTGAATGCCAAAGTTAGCAGTAAAAACCTAGTATTGCATGGAAAAGAACAGTTGGTTACCTATAGTTCATCTCCAGGAAAACAACGCTATTACTGCCAGAACTGTCATAGTCAAATTTTCACTGCTCAAGAAAATATACCAGAAATCTGTGCTTTAAAATTAGGTACAATAGACGAATGCGATCAGAATTTACAAACTGTTCCCAAACGTCATATTTTTCAGGATCCAGCTTTTTCTTGGTTGCTTGATGAATAAATCTAAAAAGATAATATAAATTAAAGGAGTAAACAATGTCTAAGAAATTAACATTTCAAGAAATTATTTTGACTTTGCAACAATTTTGGAATGACCAAGGTTGTATGCTTATGCAGGCTTATGACAATGAAAAAGGTGCAGGTACAATGAGTCCTTACACTTTCCTTCGTGCTATCGGACCTGAGCCATGGAATGCGGCTTATGTAGAGCCATCACGTCGTCCTGCTGACGGTCGTTACGGGGAAAACCCTAATCGTCTTTACCAACACCACCAATTCCAAGTGGTTATGAAGCCTTCTCCATCAAATATTCAGGAACTTTACCTTGAGTCTTTGGAAAAATTGGGTATCAATCCATTGGAACATGATATCCGCTTCGTTGAAGATAACTGGGAAAATCCATCGACTGGTTCAGCTGGTCTCGGTTGGGAAGTTTGGCTTGATGGGATGGAAATCACTCAGTTCACTTATTTCCAACAAGTTGGTGGATTGGCAACAGGTCCTGTGACTGCGGAAGTTACCTATGGTTTGGAGCGTTTGGCTTCTTATATCCAAGAGGTTGACTCTGTCTATGATATTGAGTGGGCCGATGGTGTAAAATACGGAGAAATCTTTATCCAGCCTGAGTACGAGCATTCAAAATATTCATTTGAAATTTCGGACCAAGAAATGTTGCTGGAAAACTTTGATAAGTTTGAAAAGGAAGCTGGTCGTGCCTTGGAAGAGGGATTGGTTCACCCTGCCTATGACTATGTTCTCAAATGTTCACACACCTTTAATCTGCTTGATGCGCGTGGTGCCGTATCTGTAACCGAGCGCGCAGGCTATATCGCTCGAATCCGTAACCTTGCCCGTGTCGTAGCCAAAACCTTTGTCGCAGAACGCAAACGCCTAGGCTACCCACTTTTGGATGAAGCAACACGAGCTAAACTCCTAGCAGAAGACGCAGAATAAAGAGAGTGACAGTTTACGAAAATGGGCGAACAGAGTGAGCCTTGAGCCAGTTGCCGTAGTGATGAAGGTATCCTTAGCGAAGCTAAGGATACTAGGCAAAATTGGAGACTTTCGGCTCCAATTTTAGCAATGAAACAACGAAGTTGGTTGCTTGCGTGCCAATCACATAAGGCAAACTGGAAAATAAAAAGATACTTTTCGGAGAAAAAATATGACAAAAAACTTATTAGTAGAACTCGGTCTTGAAGAGTTACCAGCCTACGTAGTAACTCCAAGCGAAAAACAACTAGGTGAAAAAATGGCAGCCTTCCTCAAAGAAAATCGTCTTTCCTTTGAAGCTATTCAAACCTTCTCAACACCACGCCGTTTGGCTGTTCGTGTGACTGGTCTTGCAGACAAACAGTCTGATTTGACAGAAGATTTCAAGGGTCCAGCAAAGAAAATCGCCTTGGATAGTGATGGAAACTTCACCAAAGCAGCTCAAGGATTTGTCCGTGGAAAAGGCTTGACAGTTGAAGATATTGAATTCCGTGAAATCAAGGGTGAAGAATATGTCTATGTTACCAAGGAAGAAGTGGGTCAAGCAGTTGAAGCTATTGTTCCAGGTGTAGTAGACGTCTTGAAGTCACTGACATTCCCTGTCAGCATGCACTGGGCTAACAACACTTTTGAATATATCCGCCCTGTACACACTTTGACAGTTCTTTTAGATGATGAAGAGTTTGATTTGGATTTCCTTGATATCAAGGGCGGTCGTGTGAGCCGTGGTCATCGTTTCTTAGGACAAGAAACCAAGATTCAGTCAGCATTAAGCTACGAAGAAGACCTTCGTGAACAGTTTGTAATCGCGGATCCTCGTGAACGTGAGCAAATGATTGTTGACCAAATCAAGGCAATCGAAGCTGAACATGGTGTACGTATCGAAATTGATGCTGACTTACTGAACGAAGTCTTGAACTTGGTTGAATACCCAACTGCCTTTATGGGAAGTTTTGATGCCAAATACCTTGAAGTGCCTGAAGAAGTCTTGGTGACTTCAATGAAAGAACACCAACGTTACTTTGTTGTTCGTGATCAAGACGGTAAACTCTTACCAAACTTCATTTCAGTTCGTAACGGAAACGCAGAGCATTTGGAAAATGTCATCAAGGGAAATGAAAAAGTCTTGGTAGCCCGCTTGGAGGACGGAGAATTCTTCTGGCGTGAAGACCAAAAATTGGTCATTTCTGACCTTGTTGAAAAATTAAACAACGTCACTTTCCATGAAAAGATTGGTTCTCTTCGTGAACATATGATTCGTACGGGACAGATTGCCATTCTCTTGGCAGAAAAAGCTGGTTTGTCAGTGGATGAAACAGTTGACCTAGCTCGTGCAGCAGCCATTTACAAGTTTGACTTGTTGACGGGTATGGTTGGTGAGTTTGATGAACTCCAAGGTATTATGGGTGAGAAATATGCACTTCTTGCTGGGGAAACTCCAGCAGTTGCGGCTGCTATTCGTGAACACTACATGCCTACATCAGCCGAAGGCGAACTTCCAGAGAGCAAGGTCGGAGCCATTCTAGCCATTGCAGACAAATTGGATACGATTTTGAGTTTCTTCTCAGTAGGCTTGATTCCATCGGGTTCTAATGACCCTTATGCCCTTCGTCGTGCGACGCAAGGTGTGGTTCGTATCTTGGATGCTTTTGGTTGGCACATTGCTATGGATGAGCTGATTGATAGCCTTTATAATTTGAAATTCGACAGCTTGACTTATGAAAATAAAGCAGAGGTTATGGACTTTATCAAGGCTCGCGTTGATAAGATGATGGGTTCTACTTCAAAAGATATCAAGGAAGCAGTTCTCGCAGGTTCAAACTTTGTTGTGGCAGATATGCTAGAAGCAGCAAGTGCTCTTGTCGAAGCAAGCAAGAAAGAAGACTTCAAACCATCTGTCGAATCCCTCTCACGTGCTTTCAACTTGGCTGAAAAAGTCGAAGGAACTGATACTGTTGATCCTGCTCTCTTAGAAAATGAAGAAGAGAAAGCCTTGGCAGAAGCCGTAGAATCACTCGTCTTGTCAGGAACTGCAAGCCAGCAATTAGAACAACTCTTTGCGCTTAGCCCAGTTATTGACGCTTTCTTTGAAAATACCATGGTAATGGCTGAAGATCAGACTGTTCGACAAAATCGTTTGGCAATCTTGTCGCAATTAACCAAGAAAGCAGCTAAACTTGCACGTTTCAACCAAATCAATACTAAATAAAATCTGGTAAACGGATTAAATCTTATCATAAAGGAGAGAAACATGGATCCTAAAAAAATTGATCGCATTAACGAGCTTGCCAAAAAGAAAAAAACAGAAGGCTTAACTTCTGCTGAAAAAGTGGAACAAGCTAAACTTCGTGAGGAGTACATCGAAGGTTATCGTCGTTCTGTTCGTCACCACATCGAGGGAATCAAAATTGTGGACGAGGAAGGCAATGACGTCACACCAGAAAAACTACGCCAAGTACAACGTGAAAAAGGTTTGCACGGCCGTAGTATAGATGATCCTAACTCATAAAATGAAAGGGGTTTGTAGATGATCTACAAAACCCTTTTTTGTTATTAATAAAAAAGAAGGAGCCACTAGGCTCCTTTTGATTTCTTAGTTGCTTGCGCCAGAAGTAGCGTCAGCGCCTCCATGACCTCCGCCGTCAGGAGTATCAGAAGCACCAGAAGTAGCATCTGCGTCTCCATGACCTCCAGCAGCAGGAGCGAATGGGCCACTACCACCTACCAAACGTTGACCAGTTTCTTGTAGGTACCAGTCAAGCCATGGTTGGAAGTTAAAGACGATTTCATTGATACCAGCGTATGATCCGTCAGGATAGTACATCGCTTGGTAGTTGTGGGTGTTGATGACACCTGCAGGAGAACCTGGAACGATCGTGCGGACGTATTCTTGGTTTCCGTTGCGAAGTGTTCCGATAACCCACTCTACGTTCTTCATACGTGCTGGTGGAAGAGAACCATGAACAGTTGACATACGGCTACCTGATTGAGGTGGTACACGTTTAGCAAACATGGTGTCTGGATCTTGGTGAGCGTTGTTGTAGTAGAGGAATTGGTTGTTGTCGTCAGCGTATGTCAATTCAAATGGCATAGCTTTCAAGAACATATCGATTTGGTTAACGGTCAAGATACCGTGGTCCAGTTTGACATAGGTATCACCAGAAACAGCGCCAGTGATTGCTGCAACTTTTTCTACCCATTCTGGATCGTCAGGATCAACTTCTGTAATGGTTGTAGCAATTGGTTTTCCACAATCCAAGTCTTCTGGTTCGATTGGTTTTGGTTTTTTCAATTTCGAAACGACTCCTACGTATTTTACAAAGTTATCTAAGCAAGTTTCAAGGAATTTAACAGTTCCTTCGTTGGTGATGTTTCCATTGTTATCAAAAGCTTCCTTAGCTTTACCAAGAAGGAATTCGTTACCTGGAAGCGTGTAGGCATTGACACCTGGAGCATCAAGGATTTTACGAAGGTGAACTTGGGCACGTGATGTTCCTTGGTCATAGTATGATGCACCCACAATCATAACAGGCTTGTTTTCAAATGGATGAACTTCGTATGAAAGCCATTCAAGTACAGATTTGAGTGAAGCTGAGATAGTGTGGTTGTGCTCAGGAGTGGCGATAATGACACCATCAGCACGTGTAATCTTGTTATACAAGAAACGCAATTGGAAGCTTTCGTCCCATTTTTCGTCTTGGTTAAACATTGGAACTTCGTCGATTTCAAGAACTTCTAATTCAAATTTGAATTTGAAATTGCGACGGATAAATTCCAAGAGTTTGCGGTTATATGATTGATCGTAGTTTGATCCAACAAGTCCAACAAATTTCATTCTTTCGGTCTCCTATCTTACAAATTTTCCCAGTCAAATTCTTCTGCATCTTTGCGAAGCAATTCTTGTGCATTGCGCAATTTTTCAGTAATCTTCACGAAGATACGGAAGTCATCAAAGATGGCATCCAATTTCTTGATGACGTCAAGGTCAACCAAGTCACCACTTGGGTTAAATGCTTGAAGAGAGTGTGAGAGCAAGAATTCATCTGGTAGAACATTTGCCTTAATTTCAGGAGCGTTCAAAATTTGACGAAGTTGCAATTGGGCACGAGATGAACCAAGTGTACCGTATGAAGCACCAGTAATCATGATTGGTTTGTTCAAAAGTGGGTAGATACCATAAGATAGCCAAGCAAGAGCGCTCATCAAAACTGCAGGGATAGAGTGGTCGTACTCAGGGGTACCGATGATGACACCATCGGATGCTTCAATTTTAGCTGCAATTTCAAGAATGTCAGCAGGAAGTTGCTTATCTGCTGGTTTGTTGAAAACAGGGATATCCTTGATTTCAACGAGTTCAATTTCAGCTTTATCAGCAAAGTGTTTTTGCATGTATTGGAGCAATTGGCGGTTTGTAGAACGTTTAGAGTTCGTTCCAACAATGGCAATAAGTTTTAGCATGAGATTTCCTTTCTCTTTTTACATAATACAATTTTGAAGGCCTGAAGAACAAGCAAGGCGTCCTTCTTTGTCGATGAGGATGGCTTCAATACCATCTATACTTTCGACTTGCCAGAGGATAGAAGCGCTTCGCTCTCCGAAAAGGCGTGTTGTCCATATCTCACCATCAACGGATTTATCAGAGATAATCGTTAGGCTAGCGAGATCGGTTTCGACAGGGAATCCTGTCTTACTATCAAAGATATGGTGATAGTCTTTTCCATCTACTGTCAGGTGGCGTTCATAGATACCTGAAGTGACAACGGATTTGTTAGAAGCAGGAATGGTTAGGAGATGATTGCCACGAGGATTTCGCGGATCTTGAATCCCAATCTGCCAGGCTTTCCCTTCTTTGGCTTGGTTATTCCCGATGGTGAGGATATTTCCTCCGAGATTGATCAAGGCAGAGGTGACACCGTGTGCTTTTAAATACTGGGCAACCTTATCTGCACTATAGCCCTTAGCTAAACAACCTAAATCAAGCTTCATTCCTTTCTTCTCTAAAAAGACAGTAGAGCTAGTCGGATCCAACTTGATAAAATGCGGGTCAACTAGTGGCAAGACAGCTTCGATTTCTTTAGAGTCTGGAAGCCGTGCATCTGCAAATCCGATTCGCCAGGTTTGAATCAAGGGACCAATACTGATATTTAGATGGCTAGACGGAGCTAGGCTATGCTCCAGTCCAAGAGCAATCAGTTCAAACAGGTCAGGATGAACCTTAACAGGTGCGATTCCAGCTTGGTAGTTGATTTCCATCAGTTCGGATTCTTGACTGTTGGCGTTAAAGCGGTATTCGAGTTCCTTGAGCAAATCAAAGGCTCCTTGAAGTAGGCAATCAGCCTGTTCACCTACTAATGAAATCGTAATCGTTGTTCCCATTAGCCGTTCAGAACGTGAATGAAGAGGCAAGCTACCAGCTCCTTTCTCTTTATAGGAAATCATTCAATATAAGGTCGTTAAAGAAAAATTAAACCCCTTACATTTTCTTTCCATGTATCTAGCATATCATAAAGTCAGCGTTTTCACAAATGAATTTTGACAAAAAGTCAAGAAATATGCTCAAAACTAATATGAAAGCGATAGAAAAATTGGATTTATCAATGTTAAGTGTATTTTTTTCTGAAAAAAAGAGAATTCTGAGCAAATATCTTGTAAACGCTAACAGTAAATGATATACTAGAAAGGTAAATCAAAAATTAAAGGTAGGAATTTTTCTATGAGTAAAATCGTTGTAGTTGGTGCTAACCACGCTGGTACAGCTTGTATTAATACGATGTTGGACAACTTCGGACATGAGAACGAAATCGTAGTATTTGACCAAAACTCAAATATTTCATTCCTTGGTTGTGGAATGGCGCTTTGGATCGGGGAACAAATTGATGGCCCAGAAGGTCTCTTCTACTCTGATAAAGAAAAATTGGAAGCAAAAGGTGCTAAAGTTTACATGAACTCACCAGTTCTTTCAATTGACTACGATAACAAAGTTGTGACTGCAGAAGTTGAAGGTAAAGAACACAAAGAGTCTTATGATAAATTGATCTTTGCAACTGGTTCAACTCCAATCTTGCCTCCAATCGAAGGTGTTGAAATCGTTAAGGGTAACCGCGAATTCAAAGCGACTCTTGAAAATGTACAATTTGTTAAATTGTACCAAAACGCTGAAGAAGTTATTGAAAAACTTGAAGACAAGAGCAAACACCTTGAGCGCATTGCCGTTGTTGGTGGTGGTTACATCGGTGTAGAACTTGCTGAAGCTTTCGAGCGTCTTGGAAAAGAAGTAGTGCTTGTAGATATTGTAGACACTGTCTTGAACGGCTACTATGACAAAGACTTTACTCAAATGATGGCGAAGAACTTGGAAGACCACAACATTCGCTTGGCTCTTGGTCAAACAGTTAAAGCCATCCAAGGTGATGGAAAAGTTGAACGCTTGGTAACAGACAAAGAAACATTTGATGTGGATATGGTGGTTCTTGCTGTTGGCTTCCGTCCAAACACAGCTCTTGCTGACGGTAAGATTGAACTCTTCCGTAACGGTGCTTTCCTTGTAGATAAGAAACAAGAAACATCTATCCCAGGTGTATACGCTGTTGGTGACTGTGCAACTGTTTATGACAATGCTCGTAAAGATACAAGCTACATCGCTCTTGCATCTAATGCTGTACGTACTGGTATCGTTGGTGCTTATAACGCTTGTGGTCATGAATTGGAAGGAATCGGAGTTCAAGGATCAAACGGTATTTCTATCTACGGTCTTCACATGGTTTCGACTGGTTTGACTCTTGAAAAAGCCAAGGCTGCAGGCTATAATGCAACTGAAACTGGCTTTAACGATCTTCAAAAACCAGAATTTATCAAACATGACAACCACGAAGTTGCCATCAAGATTGTCTTTGACAAAGACAGCCGCGAAATCCTTGGTGCGCAAATGGTTTCACACGATTCTGCTATCAGCATGGGAATCCACATGTTCTCACTTGCTATCCAAGAGCATGTAACCATTGATAAATTGGCTTTGACAGACCTATTCTTCTTGCCACATTTCAACAAACCATACAATTACATCACAATGGCTGCACTTACAGCTGAAAAATAACAATAGCTGAGCTATCTGGCCTTAAGTTAAGGTCAGATAGTTTTTTAGTTA
>NZ_AJRH01000034.1:0-16919 GCF_000297015.1 Streptococcus sp. GMD6S
AAAATCATAGCATACGGTAAAGCTATATCAGGCGATTCAGGGAATTGTTGCTGTACGACTTGCAATTTCTCAGCAGTAGTTTCCAGCTCTTTCAATTCAGTCTGCTCGGTTGATAAGTTGAACAAAATCTTAGCCAATGCTTCTGCCATATCAGGTGAGTCTGGAAAGTATTGCTGCACGACTTGTAATTTCTTAGCAGTAGTCTCCAATTCTTCCAATTCAGTCTGCTTGCTTGATAGATTAACCAAAGTCCTAGTATACGGTAAAGCAATATCATGTGAATCATGGAATTGTTGTTGCAATTTCTGTAATTTCTCAACAGTAGCCTCTCGTTCTTTCAATTCAGTCTGCTCGGTTGATAAGTTGAACAAAATTTTAGCCAATGCTTCTGCCATATCAGGTGAGTCTGGAAAGCATTGCTGCACGACTTTTAATTTCTCAACAGTAGCCTCTCGTTCTTTCAATTCAGTCTGCTTGCTTGATAAATTGAACAAAATTCTAGCATACGATAAAGCTATATCATGTGAATCATGGAATTGTTGTTGCACGACTTTTAATTTCTCAACAGTAGCCTCTCGTTCTTTCAATTCAGTCTGCTTGTTTGATAAATTAACCAAAATCATGGCATATAGCAAAGCAATATCATGTGCATCGTAGAATTGTTGTTGCACGACTTTTAATTTCTCAGCAGTAGTCTCTAGCTCTTTTAATTCAGTTTGCTTGGTTGATAAATAAAACAAAGTCATAGCATACCGCAACGCAATGTCTTCTGATTCAGGGTATTGTTCATAAATTGTTCTTGCCTTTTCTGCTAGAGCTTCACGGCTAGCCTTATCTGTCGCCTTGGCTGATAAGTTAAGGAGCTTATTTAACTCTGCTAAACTCTCTTCCAAATTGTATTTCTGTTCATTCATTCTGTACACCTCATTTAAAATAGTAGCTATCTTATGAACTAATGTATTTTTCCTATGACAATTAGTTTCTATACATCTTATTATATCAAAAATGCCATCTTTCTGCTAACAGATGGATGGTGCTTCTTGTTGGTATAAGCACCAAAAAAGCCAGACAGTGTCTGGCTTTGCATTGTTTATATCTGAGAAGTATTTTAGAAAAATTAAAGAATCTTATCAGCCCGATCCACCATAAAGAGTGAGACGGTCATGATGATATCAACAGCTAGTAGGGCAAGAACCGCTGGAACCCAAGATTGGAAAAGATCAAAACTGTAACCAAACAAGGTAGGACCAAAGGCCGCCAAGATGTAGCCCCCTGTTTGCGCAAGTCCTGATAGCTGGGCCGTCTTTTCAGGAGAACTGGTTTTAAGAGAAAAGCAAACCATGAGATAAGGAAAAAGAGCGCTACAGGCAGTCCCAATCAAGAGGTGAGCGACTAGCCAGTAGAGGAAGTTGTTGCTTGGATACAAGAGCATGGCAATTCCTGTCATCCCAGCGATAGAGATAATTGCCAGCATGATTCGACGGTGACCATCTGATAGACGAGTCGTTAGACTTGGAACAGTCATTGAAAAAGGAATGCTGATCAGTGAGAAAATAGAAGCGAGGAGAGCCGCATCACTATTAGAAAGACCAGCACTAATAGCCATAGTTGGCAACCAGGTCATACTTGTATAAAAGAGCAAGGACTGAAGACCACCAAAGACAATGATAGCCCAGACATCTTTACTTTTTAGAATATTCTCTTTGACTTGCTTTTCTTTCTGGCTTTCTAGGTGGTGGTTGTGGCGATGATTTGGCAACCAGACTAGCAGAGTGACTAGACAGAGAAAGCTGAGAACGAGGATGAGGCCCTTCCAAGAACTAGCTTGGGTGATAGGGACCGAAAGATAAGAAGCGATGGCTGTCGAAATTCCCATGGCAGTGACATAGAGAGTTGTTAGGAAACTAATCTTTTGAGGCTGATTTGCCTGGATCATACTTGGGAGGAGTACATTGAAGATCGCAATGCTTGCTCCCACAATTAG
The DNA here is from genome assembly GCF_000297015.1 of Streptococcus sp. GMD6S. Next base: position 1,985 of record NZ_AJRH01000034.1, read on the forward strand.
GGTCCCTAGATAGAGAAGGGGAAGATTGAAAATCCGAATGACAGAGCCAACAGTTAAGAGGAGGAGACAGTAAGTAAAGAGGTGTTCCAACCCGATTTTTTGTGCCAAGCGGCTCGCAAAAGCAGAGAAAAGAGCAAACATCAAGAGAGGGAGACTGGTTAAAATCCCAAGTGAGCTGACCTCCACTCCTAGTCCCTGAGCGATATCTCCTAAAATAGTTGGAAGAGCAGTAAAAGGAGAGCGTAAAACGGTCCCGATTAAGACAATTCCTAGAACAAAAAAGAGTGATTGTTTTTTCATAAAAACCTCGATAGGATGATTTTAATAACAGCTTATTTTAAGGTTTTTTCCTTATAATGTCAAGTAATGATAGCCAAGACAGTTCAATCAATGGAAGTGAAAATATAGTGAAAAGTGACAGATTTCTTTACTAGAATTTTCCTTGATTTGATATAAAAATAGGAAACTAGGAGAATTTGTGATAAAATAGTGGAAGGAAATCTATACATTGGAGAAAAACTGTGCCTGAAAAGCAAAAAATCAGCGTCTTGATGTCGGTCTATGTAAAGGAAAATCCGACGTTTTTAAGAGATGCTATCAAAAGTGTTCAAAACCAGACCTTGAAACCGAGCGAACTTGTTCTTGTTGAGGATGGGCCGCTCACACCCGAACTCTATCAGGTGCTAGATGAAGTGGAAGCTCAGTCAGACATTCCAGTTAAACGGTGCCCCTTAGAAGAAAATCAAGGTTTAGGCTTGGCTCTTCGATACGGTGTTTTACAGTGCCAGTATGACATTATTGCCCGCATGGATACGGATGATTTAGCTGTTCCGGATCGTTTTGAGAAACAGCTTCAGCTAATGGAGAAAGAAGATCTCGATCTCTTAGGCGGGCATATCGCAGAGTTCATTGACAATCCAGATGAGATTGTGTCTTATCGTCGTGTTCCAACTCAGCATGCAGACATTGTGGCTTATCAGAGAATGAGAAGCGCCTTTAACCATATGACAGTCATGTTCAAAAAGAGCATGGTCCTCAAGGCAGGCAACTATGAAGATGGCCTTTACATGGAGGATGACCTCCTTTGGCTCAATATGATTGCTGCAGGTGCCAAGACTGGGAACCTAGATCAAATCTTGTGTAAGGTTCGTGTCGGTGCAGGGATGTTTGAGCGTCGAGGTGGCTTGCGTTACCTCAAACTCTATCGTCAAGCTCGCCAACGGATGCTTGAGCGAGGGCAAATTTCTTACATGGAATATGCTAAAAGTGTAGCCATTCAGGCAATTGTTGCACTTTGTCCAGGATTTGTACGTCAGTTTATCTTCGTCAAACTTTTAAGAAAGAGAAAGTAAGCCCCGATAGACTGAATGATTCAGGTTATCATAACAACAGTATCATCTGACTCTTTTAAGGGGGAGTAAATTCCTATGAATAAAAAACTAACAGATTATGTGATTGATCTGGTTGAAATTTTAAATAAACAGCAAAAACAAGTGTTTTGGGGGATATTCGATATTCTGAGTATGGTGGTTTCCATCATCGTATCTTATATCTTGTTTTATGGCCTTATAAATCCTGCGCCTGTGGATTACGTGATCTACACTCTTTTAGCCTTCCTCCTCTATCAAATCATGATTGCGTTTTGGGGGCTAAATGCTAGTATTAGTCGTTATAGCAAGATTACGGATTTCATGAAAATCTTTTTCGGAGTGATGCTCAGCAGTGTTCTTTCTTATGGAATCTGCTATGCCTTTCTTCCATTGTTTTCTATCCGTTTCATCGTACTCTTCATTTTGTTGAGTACCTTCCTCATCTTGCTTCCTCGTATCACTTGGCAGCTGATTTATTCTAAGCGCAAGCAAGGTAGTGGAGATGGAGAGCATCGCCGTACCTTCTTGATCGGTGCTGGTGATGGTGGCGCCCTCTTTATGAACAGCTACCAACATCCAACTAGCGACCTTGAGCTAGTGGGGATTTTGGATAACGATGAAAAGAAAAAGGGACAAAAACTAGGTGGGATCCCAGTTCTGGGCTCTTATGATAATCTACCTGAATTAGCTAAACGTCACCAAATCGAGCGTGTCATCGTAGCGATCCCTTCGCTTGACCCATCAGAGTACGAACGCATCTTGCAGATGTGTAATAAGCTAGGCGTCAAATGTTACAAGATGCCTAAGGTTGAGACAGTCGTTCAAGGACTCCATCAACCAGGTAGTGGTTTCCAAAAAATTGATATCACAGACCTTTTGGGCCGTCAGGAAATTCGTCTCGACGAATCGCGTCTGGGTACTGAGATTACAGGCAAGACCATCCTGGTGACAGGGGCAGGTGGTTCGATTGGTTCAGAGATTTGTCGTCAGGTTAGTCGCTTTAATCCCGAGCGTATTGTCTTGCTTGGACATGGTGAAAACTCAATCTATCTCGTTTATCATGAATTGATCCGTACATTCCAAGGGATTGATTATGTTCCTGTTATTGCAGATATTCAGGACTATGACCGACTCTTGCAGGTGTTTGAGCAGTACAAACCAGCCATTGTCTACCATGCTGCTGCCCACAAGCACGTTCCGATGATGGAACGCAATCCAAAAGAAGCCTTCAAAAACAATATCCTCGGAACTTACAATGTTGCCAAGGCTGTGGATGAGGCCAAAGTGCCTAAGATGGTCATGATTTCGACTGATAAGGCGGTCAATCCACCGAATGTTATGGGTGCAACCAAGCGCGTGGCAGAATTGATTGTCACTGGCTTTAACCAACGCAGCAAATCAACCTACTGTGCAGTTCGTTTTGGGAATGTTCTCGGTAGTCGTGGTAGCGTGATTCCTGTCTTTGAACGTCAGATTGCTGAAGGCGGTCCTGTAACGGTGACAGACTTCCGTATGACACGTTACTTTATGACCATTCCAGAGGCTAGCCGTCTAGTAATCCATGCTGGCGCTTATGCCAAGGACGGAGAAGTCTTTATCCTCGATATGGGCAAACCAGTCAAGATCTATGACTTGGCTAAGAAAATGGTTCTTCTAAGCGGACACACTGAAAGTGAAATTCCAATCGTTGAGGTCGGTATCCGCCCAGGAGAAAAACTCTATGAAGAACTCTTGGTTTCGACCGAATTGGTTGATAACCAAGTCATGGACAAGATTTTCGTTGGTAAGGTTAACGTCATGCCTCTAGAAGCCATTGATCAAAAGATTGAAGAATTCCGTTCACTCAGCGGAGATGAGCTCAAAAAAGCCATCATTTCCTTTGCAAACGAAACAACTCATGCTGAGTAAGAGTGTCCATCTACCTTCATAATGAAACAACTATCGCCAGTTTTCTGAGAGAATCAGAAAGCTGGTTTTTATAAATAGAGAGTAGAGAACATCGGATCTTTCAAAGGTTTAATAAGCGCAACTATTCAAGGGACGATGTTATGTGATCTATTAGGAGAGTGATTTCAGACAATCTAAAAACTACCTCTTTTTTAAGCTGGTAACATAACTTTGCGAAATAAGTATTAAAATCAAAAGGAGATTTTTGTATGCTGAGTGCTATTAGGAGTTTTTTCAAAGGCTATGCAAATTTTTCTGGTCGTTCCACACGTCCAGAATTTTGGTGGGTTTGGCTGCTAAATATGATAATTTTCTTGCCCGCCTACTACTCACTTTTTACTGGAGTAGAATCTGATAAAGCCATCAGGAATATTGCGGTCTTCAGTATGTGTATTATTTTGTTTATAATAGAGTTTGTTCCTCTACTAGCACTGATAGTACGTCGCTTACGAGATGTGGGTATCCATTGGGCCTATATTTTTATTGTATTTGTTCCTTTGGGTGCAATAACACTGCTCGTTATGCTCGCTATGCCAAGTCAACGATTTGGAGAAAAAGTGATAGAGAATAGTGAAAAAGATAAAGAGAATACGGAAGACTCTCGGTTTGAAGAAATGGTACGAAAATATTAAGATATTTTTACTCTATTTAAAAACGTCTGAGTCGCTTCGCTGCTTACGAGACGCTGGTTTCCACTGGGCCTTTATCTTCATTGCTTTGGTTCCTCTCGTTGGACCGATTGCGCTTATTGTCATGCTTGCTTGGCCAAGTAAGAAGGATGAAGATACAGATACTGAAGAACAGGATCAAATTACTGCTTAAGCATGGAGTTGATTCCTTCTGATAGTAACAATATATAAAAAATACTCCTCAACCTAGTTCACTAGTGTTAGGAGTATTTTTGTATGTTGTATTATTTATAGTTGCTTAATGATATCATCAATGGTACGGGCAATCCAGTCAGGCTGATAGCTGAGCAAATCAGCTTCTTCTCCAAATCCCCAAGTAACAGCGAACTTTTTAATGCCAGTTTCTTGGGCTCCAATCATGTCAAACTTGGTGTCTCCGATGATGAGGACTTGGTCTGCAGGAAGTTGATGCATTTGCAAGGCGTAACGGATGACATCCGCCTTGTGTGGCGTTTCAGGACTAGAGCCGTAAATGCCGTCAAAGAAATGATGGATTCCCAGATTTTTAGTCATATCCTGGGCAGTCGGAGTATTCTTTGTTGTAGTGATGTAGAGAGGGTAGTTTTGTGAAAGTTCTTGGAGTAATTCCGTTATTCGGGGGAAGAGTTGGGCTTCGTGGATCCCTTTTTCCTTGTAGTAAGAGCGGTATATCTGGACGGCCTCAGAGATTTGTTCCTGGGGAAGGCATGTTGCAAAACTACTTTCAAGGGGCGGTCCCATAAAACCACGAATGGTTTTGGCATCAGGGCTTGGAACTCCTAGCTTTTTAAAGGTATGGGTAAAGGCATTGTGGATCCCGAGGGAACTGTCAACCAGGGTTCCGTCTAGATCAAAAAAGATTGCTGAGATAGAGGGCATAGTTTCTCCTAATAGATATAGATAAGCTTATTCTCCGAAGATTTCTTTTTGTAGGCGGCGACCAGTAGGTGTGGCGGCGAGTCCACCCTCGGCCGTTTCACGAAAGGCAGTTGGAAGACTCGATCCGACTTGGTACATGGCATCGATGACTTCGTCAACAGGGATCTTAGACTCGATACCTGCCAAGGCCATGTCTGCTGCGATAAAGGCAAAGCTGGCTCCCATGGCATTGCGCTTAACACAGGGAACTTCAACCAAACCAGCGACGGGGTCGCAGATGAGGCCCAGCATATTTTTAATGACAAAGGCGATGGCTTGACTAGCCTGATAGGGAGTTCCACCTGCAGCCAAGGTCAAGGCTGCGGCACTCATGGCAGAGGCAGAGCCAACTTCGGCCTGGCAGCCACCTTCAGCGCCTGAGATAGAGGCATTGTTTGCGATGACTAGTCCAAAGGCACCAGCAGCAAAGAGGAAATCCAGCTGTTCTTCGTGGCTGAGGTCAAGTTTTTGGATAGCAGCAGTGAGAACGGCTGGCAGACAGCCGGCACTTCCTGCGGTTGGAGTAGCGCAGACCAAGCCCATCTTCGCATTGTGTTCATTGACCGCGATGGCATTACGGGCTGCTGATAGGATGGTAAGGTCCGACAAGGCCTTTCCACTTTTGAGATGGCGGTCTAGTTTGGCCGCGTCTCCACCCGTTAGGCCACTACGGGATTTGTTTTCACTGAGGCCGAGCTCGACAGAGGCTTTCATGACTTCTAGATTGCGTTCCATGAGGAGGAGAACTTCTGGCCGTTCCCGACCGGTTAGTTGATATTCTGTCGCAATCATGAGTTCTGCGACATTTCCTTGGAAGTCTAGATCCGCCTGCTCGACCAATTCTTTGATAGAATAAAACATGTTTCCTCCTACTTAAAGAAATTGACATTGTGGAGATGAGGGATTTTTCGGATTTCTTCAATCGCCTCTTCGCAACTTCGACTATCGACTTCGATAATCATAATGGCTTTTTCTCCAGCTTTTTCTCGAGTCACATTCATCTGAGCGATGTTGATATCGAAACGAGAGAGGGCTTCAGTAACATGGGCAATCATACCTGGAACATCTTGATGCACGATGATGATGGTCGGTGTGTTCATGTTGAGAGAGACAGCAAAGCCGTTAAGTTCCGTAACTTGGATATTTCCTCCACCGATGGAAATTCCTGTCACACTAATGGATTTGTGTTCATTCTTCACAGTAATTTTAGTGGTATTAGGATGAGGGGCATTGCTGTCTTTCTGAATGGTCCAGACAATCTTGATACCACGTTTATGGGCAATCTCTAGGCTATTTGGAATGTCGGGATCGTCCGTATCCATACCTAATATACCAGCGACGAGAGCAAGGTCGGTTCCATGACCACGGTAGGTTTTGGCAAATGAATTAAATAATTGGAATTCGACTTCTGTCGGCGTATCGTCAAAGATGGAAGAGACGATTTTCCCGATGCGAACAGCTCCAGCTGTGTGGCTACTTGATGGGCCAATCATGACAGGTCCGATAATGTCAAAGACAGATTGAAAACGAAGTGAGTGCATCTGTTTCCCCTTACAAAGATTCTTATATCTATTATATCAAAGAATGGACCTCCGCGCTTATTTCCCTTATCAAAAGCTTAAAATGATTAAAGATAGTATAAAATAAGGTCTTTTGTGACAAAAACCTCCTTAAAACGGTAAATATAAAACATTTTTGTAATATTTCTACATAAAACCGTTAAACAACGGTAACATTTAAAAGGTATCATAGATATATCCAATGGAAGGAGAATTTTTAGATATGTCATTAACAACTAAAAAAATTAAAACAACTATCGCAGGAGTAGCAACTTTGCTTGCTTTCTTTGCTCCATCACTTGCATCTGCCCAAGAAACTGTAACTTACACAGTTAAATCAGGTGATACTCTTTCAGAAATCGCTGAGAAGTACAACACAACTGTTGAAAAATTGGCAGCAAAAAACAACATCAAAGATATTCACCTTATCTATGTTGACCAAGTTTTGGTTATCGAAGGAACAGCTCCATCGACAGCAACTGCAACCGCTGCAGCTTCAGCAACAACTTATGAAGCACCAGCAGCTGCGGAAGAAACTGCAGAAGAAGTAACTGAAACAACAACCTATGAAGCGCCAGCTGCACCTGCAACTCCAGCAGCAGAAAGCAACACTGCAGCAGCTTCTACTGTAAGTGGTTCTGAAGCAGAAGCCAAAGAATGGATCGCTCAAAAAGAATCAGGCGGTAGCTACACTGCTACAAACGGACGTTACATCGGACGTTACCAATTGACAGATTCATACTTGAACGGTGACTACTCAGCTGAAAACCAAGAACGTGTAGCAGATGCCTACGTTGCAGGACGTTACGGTTCATGGACAGCTGCCAAGAACTTCTGGCTTAACAACGGTTGGTATTAAGAACTAGCTAACAGAAAAATATGTAAAAGTCGAGGAAATCCCTCGACTTTTTTATATTTCCTTTGGTTGATGATAGGTCTCTACTTCTTTTTTGAGATGAGATAGCATGGAGGTTTCATCGGTTAGTTCCAGAAGGGAGAAACCTTTTTGGATAAGTTTAGAATCATCCGTACAAATCCCAATACGGACATAGCAGATAGCAAGCCTATCGTAGCTTTTCTTGTTCTTGGCATCTTCTAGTAAAGTATAGCATATTTGTTTACACATATTTCTATCTTGATTGTATAAGTAAATGGTGGAGAGGTTGAGTAGGATTGCCATTCGCAAGTCATATAAATGTTGATAGTTTTTATAGACTTCTAAGCGTTGCAAGATTTTTCCAGTGATGAGATGGATATGTTCTATAGGAAAGGTAAAGAGAATGGTATTGAGAATTTTTAAGTCATTCTCGTACCAAGTGTCCTGCTTTTCTATCTTCTTCCATAGCTTCTTTACAGTATTGTTAACTTCGATTGACAGTTTTTTAGTCCCATTTTGGCGAATATAGATAACAATTTCTAGCATATCTCGTATCTCTTTGATGGGGAGGTCGTGGTGAGTTTTGAGGTAGTCTTGACATTTTTGAAATAGTTTTTCGAGTTCATTAGTCCCTAGGATTGAGCTCATATTGAGATAGGTTTGCATAATTTCTGTGCGTTGACTTGGTTGATAAAGTTGACAGATATATTCAAACTCTTCAAAACTCATATTGACTTGTCGGAGAAGAAACTCCATATTCTCATATTTAGGAGTTGTTTTCCCGCTTTCGATTTTTGATAGGCTGGTTCTTGAAAGGACGCTACCACAGACATCTTCTTGGGTTAATCCTTTTGACTCACGTATTTCTTTATAAACATTTCCAAAATCGTAGCGCATGATCTCCTCCTTGTTCGTGAAAAAAGTTAACAGAAAATAGAAACTGATTAAAAATATTGTATCATAGTAGTATAAAAAGTAAAAAAGAAATCTAAAATAAATTTGTGAAAAAAGGGAATAAATTCTACGACTAAGATGATAAAGTACTAAGGAGGTACTTTTATGAAAAAAATCAGTAATTTCTGTATGTTACTCCTGCTTTTGTGTACCACTTTTTTTGTTTTTAATATAAACTACACACGAGAAGTGGTGCGGATTCGGGAAATGGGAAAGACTGTAGATTCTTTGGATTTGTATTTGAAAGATATTAATGAACCTGCAGCATCTGTTCTTCGATTTTTTGAGGATGTATCAAAGGAGTATAAAGTCTCCATCATCAAAACAGACAGTGGTGATGAGGTGGTCAAGTCTGGTGTTTTTGATAAAGATACCTTTCCCTACCAAGAGTTTGGGATTTCTTCTCTTGATTTTACCACAGATGGTGAGGGAGTTTACAGTAATAAAGAAATTTCCAATAAACTTGGTACGATTCCGACTTTTCTAAAAGCCAAGCCTATTCAGCTTATGACTTTTCAAACCTATATCAAGGATACATCTCGTAGTTTAAATGGTCGCTATACGATAACTTCTACACAAGAGATGGACAAGGATAGGATTGTACAGAAATGGAGCGATTTTTTCAAGATAGACCAGGCTACCTTGCTAGAGCCGACCTATAAAAGTGCAGTGGAAGTCATAAATCGAGATTTGCTTTTATCTGCCATTGTTTTTGTCTTGGCTATTTTACTTCTTGTGTTAGTGACAGTGTATCAACCGATGATGGATATGAAAAGAGTTGGGGTACAAAAATTACTGGGTTTTCAAGATCGGGCTGTTTTAGCTGATGTTGTGAAAGGCAACCTCTACCTCCTCCTAGGTGGGGCGCTTGTGATCAATCTAGGAGTATGTTTCTTGCTTGATTACAAGCCAAAAGATTTGTTCCCAATGTTATGGTTGTCGCATTTTTTGCTTTTGCAACTTTATCTCTTTATCAGTTGGTTGACTTACCTCTTAATTCAAAAAATGACAATCAGCTCTTTGCTGAAAGGTTTTTCATCTTTCAAATTTAGTCTACTCTTTAATTATTTGATGAAAATTGGAACTACTATTTTACTGACAGTCTTGCTAGTTGGGGTAGGAAAAAGTTTGGAGCAAGAAAACAAAGAGTTGGATTACCAGAAACAGTGGATCAGTCAAGGAAATTATCTGACCTTGGAAACTTTTCAACTCAATGATAATCTGTGGCAAGAGCAGTTGGCAGGCTCAGGGCAAGCAGTGGATTATTTCTATCGATTTTATCTGGATTTGGTAGAAAAAACGCAGGCGGGCTATGTGCAAAGTAGCAGTCTTCCTGTAAAAAATTTTGTCAAATCAGAACAGATTCAGCAATATCAGTTAACAGATACGGTGGATGTTTACTATGCTAATCGCAATTTTCTAAAGAGCAAGGAATTCAAGTTACCCGATACCGGCACTAAAAAAGTTATTTTGATGCCAGCAAGTACGAAAGGTGAAGAAGATAAAAATCAGCTCTTGGGGAAATTAATTGCCTATCTTTCTATGAAGTATGAAGAGCAGCAAAAACGAACGATAGAGGAGATGGATATCGAGATTGCTTACTATGAAGGTGATTGGTCATTCTTCCCTTATAACGAGAAGCGAAAGGAAAATCTCTACAATCCAATTATTAGCTTGGTCAATGATTCTGATATGATGTGGGATGAAAAAGCTTCCCTGTCAACAACAGGTTTAAATAATCCCATTAAAATCGAAAATACAGCTCAACATCAAAAAGAGGTGACAGCGTTAGTTGAGAAATTATCAGATGGGAATTATTTAAAATTTTCATCTATTCAAGCCATTCAACAAGAGAAAGTAGATTCTTATCGAGATGCTGTTCGGAATTTCAACATACTCTTTGCTTTGGTTGGTCTTCTTAGTATGATGATTTCCTACTTCTTACTAGTAACAACTTTCTTATTGAAGCGAACAGATATCATCACCAAGAAGTTCATGGGTTGGAAATTGATAGATCGGTATCGTTCTTTCTTGAGGATTCTATTGTTGGTATATAGCTTCCCTTTTGTAGTCCTGCTATTCTTTACACAGGCACTGTTCCCGCTCTTGCTTTTCGCAGGATTTACAGGCTTAGATATTCTGTTTGTACTTTTCTTGGGCTCTAAGATGGAAAAACGAAATGTAGTGCAGTTATTGAAAGGGGATCACTTATGATAAAGTTGGAAAATGTTACGAAAACCATTGGGAAAAAAGTTATTTTGGAGAACTTATCTCTAAAAATTAACCAAGGAGATTTAGTTGCCATTGTTGGAAAAAGTGGCAGTGGCAAGTCAACCTTGTTAAATCTCTTGGGTTTGATAGATGGCGATTACAGTGGACATTATGAAATTTTCGGTCAGCAAAATGTACCTGTCAATTCTGTTAAGTCGCAAGCGATTATCCGCGAACATATCTCTTATCTGTTTCAAAACTTTGCTCTGATTGATAATGAAACGGTAGAGTATAATCTCATGCTCGCTCTAAAGTATGTAAAATTATCCAAGAAGGACAAAGGCAAAAAGATAGAAGAAATTTTAGAGAGAGTGGGATTGTCATCAACCCTACATCAGAAGGTTTCAGAGTTATCTGGAGGGGAACAGCAACGAATCGCAGTTGCTAGAGCCATTTTAAAACCGAGTCAGCTCCTGTTAGCAGATGAACCAACCGGCTCTCTAGACCCTGAAAATCGAGATTTGGTTTTAAACTTTCTCTTAGATATGAACAAGGAAGGGAAAACGGTCATTATCGTTACCCACGATGCCTATGTAGCTCAACAATGCCATCGAGTTATTGAATTGTGAAAGAGAATGTGGCGAGTTCATTGATCTCTTCATCTTACCTGTAATTGGGTAATTGTATTTTTAAAAACTCAAATAGTATAAATAAGCTTATTATATGTAAAAATATATCATATAATAAGCTTTTTCTTGATTTTAATGAAATAAAATACAGTTTTTTCTTGACAAACGAAAATGAGAGGAGTATTATTTATACAACAATAAAGTATAAAAATAAAAGGAGGCTCTTCTATGAATAAAGTGAAGAAGGTGTTGATGACGATGTTTGGTTTGCTTATGTTTCCCTTATTATTTGCTTGTAGTAACGCTCAATCCCAAGGTGTTGAAGCCATTAAGGCTAAAGGAAAATTGGTGGTGGCCCTAAATCCAGAGTTTGCTCCATTTGAATATCAGAAATTGGTCGATGGGAAAAATCAGATTGTAGGTTCAGATGTTGAGCTAGCCAAAGCCATCGCAAAGGAACTAGGTGTAGAAGTGGAGTTCTCTCCAATGAGTTTTGACAATGTACTGGCTAGTCTTGATTCAGGCAAGGCCGATCTTGCCATATCAGGTGTTTCTAAAACGGAGGAGAGAAGTCAAGTTTACGATTTTTCAATTCCCTACTACACTTCGAAAAATAAGGTTATCGTAAGAAAATCTGAATTAACGAATTACCAATCAGTCAAGGATTTGGCTCAGAAAAAGGTTGGAGCGCAGAAAGGCTCTATCCAGGAAACTCTGGCCAAAGAAACCTTGCAGAATGCTTCTCTCGTTTCACTTCCTAAAAATGGAAATTTGATAACAGATTTGAAATCAGGGCAACTGGATGCAGTTATCTTTGAGGAACCAGTGGCGAAAGGCTTTGTAGAGAATAATCCAGACCTAGCCATCGCTGAGTTTGATTTTGACAATGACAAAGAAGATTCCTACGCTGTTGCGATGAAAAAAGACAGTAAAGAATTAAAAGAGGCGGTTGACAAAACCATCCAGAAGTTGAAGGATTCTGGGGAGTTGGACAAATTGATTGACGATGCTTTTAAAGCCTCTATCGAAAAATAGAAAGAAGGATGAGAAATGAGTAAGGAAAAAGTTATTTTAGCCTATTCAGGTGGATTGGATACATCAGTTGCTATTACATGGTTAAAAAAAGACTATGATGTGATCGCTGTTTGTATGGATGTGGGTGAAGGAAAAGATTTGGAGTTCATCCACGATAAAGCTCTCAAGGTTGGGGCTGTAGAGTCTTATGTCATTGATGTTAAGGAAGAATTTGCTAATGACTATGTTTTAGTGGCCCTTCAGGCTCATGCCTACTACGAACAGAAGTATCCCTTGGTATCTGCTCTGAGTCGCCCTCTTATTTCAAAAAAACTCGTTGAAATAGCTCATCAGACGGGGGCAACCACAATTGCCCATGGTTGTACAGGCAAGGGAAACGACCAAGTTCGGTTTGAAGTCTCTATTGCGGCTTTGGATCCCAATTTAAAAGTAGTTGCGCCTGTTCGTGAGTGGAAATGGTCTCGTGAAGAAGAAATCCAATATGCCAAAGAAAACGGCGTCCCAGTTCCTGCTGACCTTGACAATCCTTACTCTGTCGATCAAAATCTTTGGGGACGCGCAAATGAATGTGGTGTCTTGGAAAATCCTTGGAACCAAGCACCAGAAGAAGCATTTGGAATCACATCTTCGCCAGAAGAGGCGCCAGACAGTCCAGAATTTATAGACATTGAGTTTAGCTGCGGGGTGCCCATCTCCCTCAATGGTGAGAAGATGAAAGTGGCGACTTTGATTCAAAAGCTCAATGAAATTGCGGGCAAACACGGTGTTGGTCGTATTGACCATGTGGAAAATCGCCTAGTCGGTATTAAGTCAAGAGAGATTTATGAGTGCCCAGGTGCTGTGACTTTATTGGCAGCTCATAAGGAGATTGAGGACTTGACTCTTGTGAGAGAAGTGGCTCATTTCAAACCTATTATCGAAAATGAGTTGTCCAATCTCATCTATAATGCCCTGTGGTTTAGCCCAGCAACTCAGGCTTTGATTGCCTATATCAAGGAGACACAGAAGGTCGTCAATGGAACTGCAAAAGTTAAACTTTATAAGGGGAACGCCCAGGTAGTGGCTCGGAAATCACCAAATTCTCTTTACGATGAAAATTTGGCGACTTATACCAGTGCGGATACCTTTGACCAAGATGCGGCTGTTGGATTTATCAAGCTTTGGGGGCTTCCGACTAAGGTTTATTCAGAAGTTCAGAAAAATGTTGAGTAGTGACGCGATAGAAAGGGACGACAGGATATGCCGAAAAATACAAAATTATGGGGTGGTCGATTTGAAGGCACTGTGGAAGATTGGGTAGAACAGTTCGGTGCGAGTATTTCTTTTGACCACCAGCTGGCAAAATTTGATTTGATGGGTTCCCTAGCTCATGTTCAAATGCTAGGACAGACTGGCATTTTAAGCTTGGAAGAGGCAGAGCAGATCCAAGATGGTCTGCAAGCTTTGTTGCGAGATTTAGAGGCAGGAGAGCTTCATTTTGATATTGCAAATGAAGATATTCATATGAATATGGAAGTGTTGCTGACAGAGAAAATTGGTCCTCTGGCTGGGAAACTACACACGGCTCGTTCTCGGAATGACCAAGTCGCAACGGATATGCACTTATATCTAAAGGAGCAGCTTGGCCATGTCTTGGATAAGTTGGCGAATCTGAACAGTGTTTTGCTGGATTTGGCTGAAAAACATGTGGAAACCATCATGCCAGGTTATACTCATTTGCAACATGCCCAACCGATTAGTTTTGCCCATCATCTCATGGCTTATTATAATATGTTCCAAAGGGATAGCGAGCGCTTTGCATTTAACTTGAAACATACGGACCTATCTCCACTGGGTGCGGCTGCCTTAGCGGGGACAACTTTTCCAATCGATCGTCAATTATCGAGTGATTTATTGGGTTTCCAACAACCCTATACCAATTCCTTGGACGCAGTGAGTGACCGTGATTTTATCTTAGAATTTCTGTCAAATGCCAGCATTTTGATGATGCATATGAGTCGTTTTTGTGAGGAAATCATCAATTGGTGCAGTTTTGAGTATCAGTACATTAGCTTGTCTGATAGCTTTTCAACGGGTTCATCTATCATGCCCCAGAAGAAAAATCCTGATATGGCGGAATTGATTCGAGGGAAGACAGGCCGAGTTTACGGGAACTTGCTTGGGCTATTGACCGTCATGAAGTCTTTGCCTCTGGCTTACAATAAGGATTTGCAAGAGGACAAGGAAGGCATGTTTGATACAGTAGAAACGATTTTAAATTCTCTGGATGTGTTGGCAGGTATGCTATCGAGCATGCAGGTTAATAAGGCCAAAATGCAGCAATCCACAGAGAATGATTTTTCGAATGCGACCGAACTGGCAGATTATTTGGCTGAAAAAGGACTCCCTTTTAGAGAAGCGCATGAAATTGTAGGGAAATTGGTTCTAGACTCTATCAAGCATGGTAAAAACATCCAAGATTGGGATTTGGAGGAGTTGCAAGCCTACCATCCCTTGATTGAAGAGGATATTTATATCTACTTGCGTCCAGAAACCGCTGTTCGGAGACGGAATTCCTTAGGAGGAACCGGCTTTGAGCAAGTGAAATACCAGATAGAACAAGCGAAGAAAGAACTTAAAGGGGAAAATTGATTCGTTTGCAAAGGAAGAAAGAGAGGTTGAGATGATTTATCAGCCTCTTTCTTGTCTTCTCCAACCAAGCGTGTTATAATGAATACTGCTCAAGCGACCTTCAATCGTTAAAGCACACACGACCTTCAATCGTGAA
>NZ_AJRH01000035.1:0-15484 GCF_000297015.1 Streptococcus sp. GMD6S
CAACACGAGGCGCAAGTTGAAAAAGAAGCAACTCAAGGAAACAAGCCTGCTGAAACAAAAGAGTATGCCCTTATCGCAGTAGTAGCTGGTCAAGGTTTAGCAGATATCTTCCGTGCCCAAGGTGTGGATTATGTCATCGAAGGTGGGCAGACGATGAACCCTTCAACAGAAGACTTTATCAAGGCTGTTGAACAGGTCAATGCTCGCAACATCATCTTCTTGCCAAACAACAAAAATATCTTTATGGCAGCTCAGTCTGCGGCTGAAGTGCTTGAACAACCTGCTGTTGTTGTAGAAGCACGTACAATTCCTCAAGGGTTGACCAGTCTTCTTGCCTTTGATCCAAGCAAATCAATCGAAGAAAACAAAGAACGTATGACTGCAGCCCTTGGTGATGTCGTAAGTGGTAGTGTAACAACAGCCGTTCGTGACACGACTATCGATGGTTTGGAAATTCATGAAAATGACAATCTTGGTATGGTAGATGGTAAGATCCTCGTATCAAACCCTGACATGCACCAAACTTTGACTAAAACATTGAAACATATGTTGGATGAAGATAGTGAAATCGTGACTTTCTATGTCGGTGAAGATGGAAGCGAAGAACTTGCCAATGAAATTGCCCAAGAAATCGCAGAAGAATTCGAAGATGTTGAAGTAGAGATTCACCAAGGTCAACAACCTGTATATCCATATCTTTTCAGTGTGGAATAAAATTTAATAGATAAAAAAGAAAGTTGATTTTACAGCTTTCTTTTTTTATGACATTTGTCATATTTCCTAGTGACAGAAGCATCTAGCTCCGCCAATTTCAAAAGTCTATAATTGAAGTATGAAATGGAGAAAGAAGAAATGAAAAATAAAATGATTGTCGCAGTGAGTTTAGTAGCAGCAGGAGTTATGACCTATCTCATGTTTTCAGGATTGGACGAAGGTTTCTACCATTTTCCTTGGGAGCTCTTTGCTGGCTTTGGAATGATGTCTTGGCTTGTCAGAGAAGGTTTGAAATTAGTCAGAGAAGTGAAAAAGGAGTTTGAGGAATGAAAAAAACAATCACCTATCTTTTTATCGGCCTGTCACTCTTGGTATGGTTAGTGGAAATGTTTACTGGTTGGTTTGACCAAACCTTGCTTCGCCAATTCATTCGTGGTTCTTGGGGTTTTGGATTTATGATTTTCGTTGTTTTCCCTATGGGAATGAAGTGGTTGAAAGGAGAATCTCATGACTGTGATTAAAGTTGAGAAATTGAGTAAGAAAATAAAAGACAAGGAGATCTTGCGGAACATCTCCTTTGAAATCAACGATGGTGAATGTGTCGCCTTGATCGGGCCTAACGGAGCAGGAAAAACAACCTTGATTGATTGCCTCTTGGGCGACAAGTTCATGAGCTCAGGTCAGATAGCCATTCAAGGATTTGCACCAACAGATCCTCGATTAAAACAGCTTATTTCTGTCTTACCTCAAGAAAATGCAGTTGTTCAAAGCTTGAAAGTGAAAGAACTTCTATCATTTTTCAAGTCACTTTATCCCGACAGTCTTTCAGACAAAGAAATTGATGACTTGCTGAGATTCTCAGACAAGCAGAAAAATCAGCTAGCGGGCAAGTTGTCTGGTGGGCAAAAACGTTTGTTCTCTTTTGTGTTGTCTTTAATAGGTCGTCCGAAAATTCTATTTTTAGACGAGCCAACTGCTGCCATGGATACCTCAACACGTCAGCATTTTTGGGAAATTGTTAATCGATTAAAGAAAAATGGTGTCACCATTGTCTATTCTTCTCACTACATCGAAGAAGTAGAGCATACGGCTGACCGCATTTTGGTGCTCCATAAGGGAGAATTGATTCGCGATACGACGCCTTATGCTATGCGTGGTGAAGAACAAGAAAAACATTTTACGGTACCTCTAACTTATCAGGAAGTTATCAGAACTTTAGACCAAGTTCAAGAGATTGAAATCAAGCAAAATGCTCTTTCCTTCACAACCAAAGAAGCCAGCCAGGTATGGAAAGTCTTGCAAGAACAGGGCTGCATGATCGAAGAAATTGAAGTTCGCAATCGAACTCTCTTAGACAGTATCTTCGAAACGACTCAAGACTAAAGGAGATTGACGATGAAAAATATGACAAGTCTCATGAAAGTGGAAATCATTCTGATGAAACGGCAAGCAGTCTACTACTTACTATCCATCGGACTTCCAAGTGTGTTTTATCTTATCTTTTCTGGTATGATGTCAGGGTCAGATATTCCAGAAATTGCTCTTCAAGCCTATCTTTTTGCCATGACGCTCTTTAGTATCATGTCAAGTGCTTTTTTCAGTATCCCAAGCACACTCGAGTCTGATAAGACAAACAACTGGCAAAAATTGATTCAACATTCTCCCGTATCTATGGTAGAATATTATGTATCAAAACTGTTCAGTACCCTACTGACTTTCTTGTTATCAATTACAGTTGTCTTTTCAGTTGGTCATTTTGTCCGCGGAGTGACGCTACCTTGGCTTGACTGGATGGTAATTGGTGCTATTTTGCTGATCGGAAGCGTGGTCTTTATCAGCATGGGGGTCTTGGTGAGCTTGCTACCCAGTGCTCAACTGATGACGGTTGTTGGAAATATTGCCTATATTGCTTTGGCTGTTCTAGGTGGACTGTGGTTCCCCTTGGATTCCTTCCCAGAATGGCTCCAATCTATTGGAAAGCTGACTCCAACCTATCAACTGATGCAGGTCGTCTCTACTTATTTGGAACACCATGAATTTAATATTCTTTCTGCCTTGGTTGTGCTAGGCTATACAGTTTTCTTTGGTGTATTGGTCATTCAACTGAAAAAACGGATTGAGGTAAAATAAATCTATGTTGGAAAAATTTAAAAACATTCATTATATGTTTCATATTTCAATAGTGTTTATCATCTTTCCTATAGCGGGTGTCATCGTTGGAGATTACCCGCTTTTAACCTTGCTATGGACCCTACTATTTGTACTTGCCTTCTATTCGGTTTTAATCAGTCAGAATCGCACCGTGCAGTGGCTAGCATGGTGGTCCATGCTTGTCTACATTTTTTATACATCTGTTTGGCTAAGTTCAGGTTTCACATGGTTTATCTTTTATTTATCCAATCTCCTTATTTATGAGCTGGATGAGATTTCTTTTCACTCTTGGCGTTTTGTCAGTTTTATTGTCCTGCAACCATTTATTCTGACCGGAATCTATATGGTCAATCATGTTAGTCCCTGGCAGCTACTCTTTTTCTTGGTGACCTTTATCTTTTCCGATGCAATGACCTTTGGTCTTTATCGAATTCGATTGTCGGAGGACATAAAAGAAGAAAAGATGAAACAAAATGCCAAGCTCAATCTTTTCTTGGCTGAAAACGAACGCAGTCGTATCGGTCAGGATCTTCATGACAGTCTAGGCCATACCTTTGCCATGTTGAGTGTGAAGACGGACCTTGCCCTACAACTTCTTCAAATGCAGGCCTATCCACAGGTGGAAAAGGAATTAAGAGAAATACAGCAAATTAGCAAAGAATCAATGCGTGAAGTTCGTACAATTATCGAAAATCTTAAAACAAGAACCCTTGCTTCCGAATTTGCGACTGTTAAAAAAATGCTGGAAATTGCAGGAATTGAGACAGAAATCAATCACCAACTAGATACAGCTAGCCTAACTCAGGAATTAGAATCAACGGCCTCCATGATTTTACTTGAGTTAGTGACCAATATCATCAAACATGCCAAAGCATCCAAAGCTTACTTGAAATTAGAACGAACAGAGAAAGAACTCATTCTAACAGTGAGAGATGATGGCTGTGGCTTTGCTTCTCTAAAAGGGGATGAACTCCATACTGCTCGAGACCGTGTCCTTCCTTTTTCAGGAGAAGTAAAGGTAATCAGTCAGAAACATCCGACTGAAGTGCAGGTTCGGCTACCTTATAAGGAGAGAAACTAAGATGAAATTACTTGTTGCAGAAGATCAAAGTATGTTGCGAGATGCTATGTGCCAGTTGCTTACCTTTCAACCAGATGTAGATTCTGTCCTACAAGCCAAGGATGGCCAAGAAGCAATCCAACTCTTAGAAAAGGAGCCCGTAGATATCGCCATTCTTGACGTAGAAATGCCTGCTAAGACAGGCCTCGAAGTCTTGGAGTGGATACGAGCAGAAAAGCTAGAAACAAAGGTGGTTGTGGTGACGACCTTCAAGCGCCCCGGCTATTTTGAACGTGCGGTTAAGGCTGGAGTGGATGCTTATGTCTTAAAAGAAAGAAGCATTGCGGACCTCATGCAAACCTTGCACACTGTTCTTGAAGGACGTAAGGAATATTCGCCTGAATTGATGGAAGTGGTGATGACGCACCCCAATCCGTTAACAGAGCAAGAAATCGCTGTTTTAAAGGGAATCGCTCAGGGCTTGTCTAATCAAGAAATCGCAGATCAGCTTTATCTATCAAATGGAACCGTCCGAAACTATGTCACCAATATTCTTTCGAAACTAGATGCTGGTAATCGAACAGAGGCAGCCAACATTGCAAAAGAATCTGGTTGGCTTTGATAAGAAGGGTTAAAAAATTCCGAAACGATAACTTGAATCGAAGGAAATCCATACTAGAAAGGAGGAGGGAAATTGCCTCCTTTTTAGGTTTAGAAAAGCGGTTAGAA
Organism: Streptococcus sp. GMD6S; assembly: GCF_000297015.1. The sequence continues at coordinate 4,655 of NZ_AJRH01000035.1, forward strand.
CTAGTGTCAAAGAGTTAAAAGATCAGAATAAAAATGAAAAATATCTTGACAACGAAGGAAAAATTGTGTTACAATAATAGACGGTACTTTTTACTTTTGGTCTCTCAAAAGTGTACAGGGACGTGCTGACAAATGTTGCAAAAGTACACACAGATGGTAGCTGTCACCAAGTGTATCATCACCAAAAATAAAAAAAACACAGGAGAATGTAGATGCCTACAATTAACCAATTGGTTCGCAAACCGCGTAAATCAAAAGTAGAAAAATCTAAATCACCAGCTTTGAACGTTGGTTACAACAGTCATAAAAAAGTTCAAACAAACGTTTCTTCACCACAAAAACGTGGTGTTGCAACTCGTGTGGGAACAATGACACCTAAAAAACCTAACTCTGCCCTTCGTAAATTCGCTCGTGTACGTTTGAGCAACCTTATCGAAGTTACTGCCTACATCCCAGGTATCGGACACAACTTGCAAGAGCACAGCGTGGTGCTTCTTCGTGGTGGACGTGTAAAAGACCTTCCAGGGGTACGTTACCATATCGTCCGTGGTGCACTTGATACTGCAGGTGTTAACGATCGTAAACAAGGCCGTTCTAAATACGGTACTAAACGTCCAAAAGCATAAGGAAAGGGGATAAAGAGAAATGAGTCGTAAAAATAGAGCTCCAAAACGTGACGTATTGCCAGATCCGCTTTACAATTCACAACTAGTTACTCGTCTTATCAACCGCGTTATGCTTGATGGTAAACGTGGTACAGCTGCTTCAATCGTTTACGGTGCTTTTGAGCAAATCAAAGAAGCTACTGGTAACGATGCACTTGAAGTATTTGAAACAGCTATGGAAAACATCATGCCTGTACTTGAAGTACGTGCACGTCGTGTTGGTGGATCTAACTACCAAGTCCCAGTTGAAGTTCGTCCAGAACGTCGTACAACACTTGGACTTCGTTGGTTGGTAACCATCGCTCGCCTTCGTGGTGAACACACAATGCAAGACCGTCTTGCAAAAGAAATCTTGGATGCTGCGAACAACACTGGTGCAGCAGTTAAGAAACGTGAAGACACTCACCGTATGGCTGAAGCTAACCGTGCCTTCGCACACTTCCGTTGGTAAGAATAAGATACTAAGGGCGTTAAAAAAGCGACTGAAAATTAGGAAGCTTGACGCAGAATCAAAGCTTCTAGGAAAGCTTATCTATTTTCCGAGCTTTTAGCCCGAGTTCAATTGGGTTCAACTCAGCTAACTTAAGCTTTTAGCCCGAGTTCAATTCAATTTGTATACAAGTTGAAACCAACAAAAACAAGATAAACATTGAGAACGGGTAGGTCCTGCCTATCCGTTTTTATTAAAATCGTGTTATAATAGAATAGAAATTAAAATAAATAGGAGAAATAAACCTCATGGCACGCGAATTTTCACTTGAAAAAACTCGTAATATCGGTATCATGGCTCACGTCGATGCCGGTAAAACAACAACTACTGAGCGTATTCTTTACTACACTGGTAAAATCCACAAAATCGGTGAAACTCACGAAGGTGCGTCACAAATGGACTGGATGGAGCAAGAGCAAGAACGTGGTATCACTATCACATCTGCTGCGACAACAGCTCAATGGAACAACCACCGCGTAAACATCATCGACACACCAGGACACGTGGACTTCACAATCGAAGTACAACGTTCTCTTCGTGTATTGGACGGTGCGGTTACTGTTCTTGACTCACAATCAGGTGTTGAGCCTCAAACTGAAACAGTTTGGCGTCAAGCAACTGAGTACGGAGTTCCACGTATCGTATTTGCTAACAAAATGGACAAAATCGGTGCTGACTTCCTTTACTCAGTAAGCACACTTCACGACCGTCTTCAAGCAAACGCACACCCAATCCAATTGCCAATCGGTGCTGAAGATGATTTCCGCGGTATTATCGACTTGATCAAGATGAAAGCTGAAATCTATACTAATGACCTTGGTACAGATATCCTTGAAGAAGATATTCCAGCTGAATACCTTGACCAAGCTCAAGAATACCGTGAAAAATTGGTTGAAGCAGTCGCTGAAACTGATGAAGACTTGATGATGAAATACCTTGAAGGTGAAGAAATCACTAACGAAGAATTGAAAGCTGCTATCCGTAAAGCAACTATCAACGTTGAATTCTTCCCAGTATTGTGTGGTTCTGCCTTCAAGAACAAGGGTGTTCAATTGATGCTTGATGCGGTTATCGACTACCTTCCAAGCCCACTTGACATTCCAGCGATCAAAGGTATTAACCCAGATACAGATGAAGAAGAAACTCGTCCAGCATCTGATGATGAGCCATTCGCAGCTCTTGCCTTCAAGATCATGACTGACCCATTCGTAGGTCGTTTGACATTCTTCCGTGTATACTCAGGTGTTCTCCAATCAGGTTCTTACGTATTGAACACTTCTAAAGGTAAACGTGAACGTATCGGACGTATCCTTCAAATGCACGCTAACAGCCGTCAAGAAATTGACACTGTTTACTCAGGTGATATCGCTGCTGCCGTTGGTTTGAAAGATACAACAACTGGTGACTCATTGACAGATGAAAAAGCTAAAATCATCCTTGAGTCAATCAACGTTCCAGAACCAGTTATCCAATTGATGGTTGAGCCTAAATCTAAAGCTGACCAAGATAAGATGGGTATCGCCCTTCAAAAATTGGCTGAAGAAGATCCAACATTCCGCGTTGAAACAAACGTTGAAACTGGTGAAACAGTTATCTCTGGTATGGGTGAACTTCACCTTGACGTCCTTGTTGACCGTATGCGTCGTGAGTTCAAAGTGGAAGCGAACGTAGGTGCTCCTCAAGTATCTTACCGTGAAACATTCCGCGCTTCTACTCAAGCACGTGGATTCTTCAAACGTCAGTCTGGTGGTAAAGGTCAATTCGGTGATGTATGGATTGAATTTACTCCAAACGAAGAAGGTAAAGGATTCGAATTCGAAAACGCAATCGTCGGTGGTGTGGTTCCTCGTGAATTTATCCCAGCGGTTGAAAAAGGTTTGGTAGAATCTATGGCTAACGGTGTTCTTGCAGGTTACCCAATGGTTGACGTTAAAGCTAAGCTTTACGATGGTTCATACCACGATGTCGACTCATCTGAAACTGCCTTCAAGATCGCGGCTTCACTTGCCCTTAAAGAAGCTGCTAAATCAGCACAACCAGCTATCCTTGAGCCAATGATGCTTGTAACCATCACTGTTCCAGAAGAAAACCTTGGTGATGTTATGGGTCACGTAACTGCTCGTCGTGGACGTGTAGATGGTATGGAAGCACACGGTAACAGCCAAATCGTTCGTGCTTACGTTCCGCTTGCTGAAATGTTCGGTTACGCAACAGTTCTTCGTTCTGCATCTCAAGGACGTGGTACATTCATGATGGTATTTGACCACTACGAAGATGTACCTAAGTCAGTACAAGAAGAAATCATTAAGAAAAATAAAGGTGAAGACTAATCAGTCCTCACTCTAGAAGGAAGTCACTTAGTGGCTTCCTTTTTTTGTCTTTAACTATTCATTTTTGCTGAATATAGTATACGAATTTAATCGCTAAGTGAGAAAATACTAATTCTATCCAGAAAGAAAACATTCTAATTTGATAAATTAAAGTAAATAAAGGTTCCTAATTCCGCAGGAAAGTTAATAAAAATGAAGAAAAGATTCATAAATACACTTTTAGATAGAAAATTCAGAAAATTGACTCTTTTGCCTTGAAAATTTTTGAAAAAATGGTATGATAGTAACAAGCTATTTTTTTAAGAGAAGAGAAAGGGGAACAATGGAGAAAATCAGTTTAGAATCTCCTAAGACGGGGTCGGACCTAGTTTTGGAAACACTTCGGGACTTAGGGATTGATACCATTTTTGGTTATCCTGGTGGTGCGGTCTTACCTTTGTATGATGCGATATACAATTTTAAAGGTATTCGCCACATCTTGGGACGCCATGAGCAAGGTTGTTTGCACGAAGCTGAAGGATATGCCAAATCAACTGGAAAGTTGGGCGTTGCCGTCGTCACGAGTGGGCCGGGAGCAACAAATGCCATTACAGGGATTGCAGATGCCATGAGCGATAGCGTTCCCCTTTTGGTCTTTACAGGTCAGGTTGCGCGAGCTGGGATTGGGAAAGATGCCTTTCAGGAAGCAGACATCGTGGGGATTACCATGCCCATTACCAAATACAATTACCAAGTTCGTGAGACAGCAGATATTCCTCGTATCATTACGGAAGCTGTCCATATCGCAACGACAGGTCGTCCAGGTCCAGTTGTGATTGACTTGCCCAAGGATGTATCAGCCCTAGAGACAGATTTCATCTATTCGCCGGAGGTGAATTTACCAAGTTACCAACCGACACTTGATCCAAATGACATGCAAATCAAGAAAATCTTGAAGCAATTGTCAAAAGCCAAGAAACCTGTTTTGTTAGCAGGGGGCGGTATCAGCTATGCAGAAGCTTCTAAGGAGCTCAATGAATTTGCTGAACGTTACCAAATTCCAGTAGTCACTAGTCTTTTGGGGCAAGGAACCATTGCAACGAGTCATCCGCTCTTCCTAGGGATGGGAGGCATGCACGGTTCTTTCGCAGCCAACATTGCAATGACGGAAGCGGACTTTATGATTAGTATTGGTTGCCGTTTCGATGACCGCTTGACTGGGAACCCTAAGACCTTCGCGAAGAATGCTAAGGTTGCCCATATCGACATTGACCCAGCTGAGATTGGTAAGATTATCAGTGCAGATATTCCTGTAGTGGGGGATGCTAAGAAAGCCTTGCAGATGCTACTGGCAGAACCAACTGTTCATAACAATACTGAAAAGTGGATTGAAAAAGTCACCAAGGACAAGAATCGAGTTCGTTCTTATGATAAGAAAGAACGTGTGGTTCAACCTCAGGCCGTTATTGAACGCATCGGTGAGTTGACGAATGGAGATGCCATTGTTGTCACAGACGTCGGACAACACCAAATGTGGACAGCTCAGTATTATCCTTACCAAAATGAGCGTCAGTTAGTCACTTCAGGTGGTTTGGGTACCATGGGATTCGGAGTTCCTGCAGCTATTGGAGCCAAGATTGCCAATCCAGAAAAAGAAGTCATCCTTTTTGTCGGTGATGGTGGTTTCCAAATGACCAACCAAGAACTAGCGATCCTAAACATCTACAAGGTGCCGATTAAGGTTGTCATGTTGAATAACCACTCACTAGGAATGGTTCGTCAGTGGCAGGAATCCTTCTATGAGGGTAGAACTTCCGAGTCAGTCTTTGATACACTTCCTGACTTCCAGCTGATGGCACAGGCTTACGGTATTAAAAATTATAAATTTGACAATCCAGAAACTATAGAAAAAGATCTAGAGGCTATTCTGGAGGATGTGCCCATGTTTATCGAGGTGGATATTTCTCGTAAGGAACAGGTCTTACCGATGGTACCAGCTGGTAAGAGCAATCATGAGATGTTGGGGGTGAAGTTCCATGCGTAGAATGTTAACAGCTAGATTGCAAAACCGTTCAGGAGTTTTGAATCGTTTTACAGGTGTCCTTTCTCGTCGTCAAGTCAATATTGAGAGTATCTCAGTTGGTGCGACGGAGAACCCCAATGTATCTCGTATCACCATCATTATTGATGTAGCTTCTCATGATGAAGTAGAGCAAATCATTAAACAGCTCAATCGTCAGATTGATGTGATTCGCATTCGTGATATCACAGATAAACCACACTTGGAAAGAGAAGTTATCTTGGTGAAGGTATCTGCTCCTGCTGAAAAGCGTGCAGAAATCTTGGCCATTATCCAACCTTTCCGTGCAACAGTAGTAGATGTGGCTCCAAGCTCAATCACCATCCAGATGACTGGAAATGCTGAAAAGAGTGAAGCTTTATTGCGAGTGATTCGACCATATGGTATTAAAAATATCGCTCGTACGGGTGCAACTGGATTTACCCGCGACTAATACTCTTTGATTTTCAATGAGTATAAAAAATAACTTAAATTTGTTAAACCAGCCTATAAGGCAATAAAAAATAGAAAAGAGAGAAAACTATGGCAGTTCAAATGGAATACGAAAAAGATGTTAAAGTAGCAGCGCTTGACGGTAAAAAAATCGCCGTAATCGGTTATGGTTCACAAGGACATGCGCATGCGCAAAACTTGCGTGACTCAGGTCGTGATGTCATTATCGGTGTGCGTCCAGGTAAATCTTTTGACAAAGCAAAAGAAGACGGATTTGACACTTACACAGTAGCAGAAGCAACTAAATTGGCTGACGTTATCATGATCTTGGCACCAGACGAAATCCAACAAGAATTGTACGAAGCAGAAATCGCTCCAAACTTGGAAGCTGGAAATGCTGTTGGATTTGCTCATGGTTTCAATATCCACTTTGAATTTATCAAAGTTCCTGCAGATGTAGATGTCTTCATGTGTGCTCCTAAAGGACCAGGACATTTGGTACGTCGTACTTACGAAGAAGGATTTGGTGTGCCAGCTCTTTATGCAGTTTACCAAGATGCAACAGGAAATGCGAAAAACATTGCTATGGACTGGTGTAAAGGTGTTGGGGCAGCTCGTGTTGGTTTGCTTGAAACAACTTACAAAGAAGAAACTGAAGAAGATCTCTTTGGTGAACAAGCTGTACTTTGTGGTGGTTTGACTGCCCTTATCGAAGCAGGTTTTGAAGTCTTGACAGAAGCAGGCTATGCCCCAGAATTGGCTTACTTTGAAGTTCTTCACGAAATGAAATTGATCGTTGACTTGATCTATGAAGGTGGATTCAAGAAAATGCGTCAATCTATTTCAAACACTGCTGAATACGGTGACTATGTATCAGGTCCACGTGTGATTACTGAGCAAGTGAAAGAAAACATGAAAGCTGTTTTGGCAGATATCCAAAATGGTAAATTTGCAAATGACTTTGTAAATGACTACAAGGCTGGTCGTCCAAAATTAACTGCTTACCGTGAACAAGCAGCTAACCTTGAAATTGAAAAAGTTGGTGCAGAATTGCGTAAAGCAATGCCTTTCGTTGGTAAAAACGACGACGACGCATTCAAAATCTACAATTAATTCTTGTAAAGAGAGACAGAAGGCGAGTTGGGGGTACCTAACTCGTTTTTTATCTTGAAAAGTATTTGAGGAGGAGACAATGCTAAGTGCAAAAGATGTGGTGAAAGCCCACAAAGTTTTGAGTGGTGTAGTAGTTGATACACCACTAGAATATGATCATTATTTATCAGAAAAATACCAAGCAAAGATTTATCTCAAAAAGGAGAATGCGCAACGAGTTCGCTCTTTTAAGATTCGTGGAGCCTATTATGCCATTTCTCAACTATCAAAAGAAGAACGCGAGCGTGGTGTAGTCTGTGCCTCTGCGGGAAATCATGCCCAAGGTGTCGCCTATACTTGTAATGAGATGAAGATTCCTGCAACAATTTTTATGCCTATTACAACACCGCAACAAAAGATTGGGCAGGTTCGCTTTTTCGGTGGAGAGTTTGTGACGATCAAGTTGGTTGGGGATACCTTTGATGCTTCTGCTAAGGCAGCACAAGAATTTACATTGACAGAAAACCGCACCTTTATCGATCCTTTTGATGATGCGCATGTTCAAGCTGGTCAAGGGACTGTAGCCTATGAAATTCTTGAAGAAGCCCGTAAAGAGTCTATTGATTTTGATACAGTACTTGTACCAGTAGGTGGTGGCGGATTGATTGCCGGTGTTTCTACTTATATTAAGGAAACCAACCCGACTATTGAAGTGATCGGGGTAGAAGCTAATGGTGCTCGCTCTATGAAAGCTGCCTTTGAAGCTGGGGGACCAGTTAAGCTCAAAGAAATTGATAAGTTCGCTGATGGGATAGCCGTACAAAAGGTTGGGCAATTAACCTATGAAGCGACCCGTAAGAATGTTGAAACGCTGATTGGGGTGGACGAGGGCTTGATTTCCGAGACCTTGATTGATCTTTATTCCAAACAAGGTATTGTAGCAGAACCAGCCGGAGCTGCCAGCGTTGCAGCCTTGGAAGTTTTATCAGACTATATCAAAGGCAAGACGATTTGTTGTATCATTTCTGGAGGAAATAACGATATCAACCGAATGCCAGAGATGGAAGAACGTGCCTTGATTTACGATGGCATAAAGCATTACTTTGTAGTGAATTTTCCACAACGTCCAGGAGCTCTACGAGAGTTTGTAAATGACATTTTGGGGCCAAATGATGACATCACTCGTTTTGAATATATCAAACGAGCAAGCAAGGGGACAGGCCCTGTCTTGATTGGGGTAGCCCTTGCCAATAAGCATGACTATGCTGGATTGATTCATCGAATGGAAAAGTTTGACCCATCTTATATTAATTTGAATGGGAACGAAACGTTGTATAATATGCTAGTTTAAGCTAAAATAAAATTATTATCATATTATTTGCGTAATAATGATGATGGTGCTATAATGATGGTGACGAAAGGGGGAGATTCCCATGGTTTTACAAATTTTACTTGTTTTATTATTTTTAGTGGTGATTGCATCAGTGATTATGGTTAGTTCTGTGTATGTGGTTCGACAACAATCTGTCGCTATCATAGAACGCTTTGGTAAATACCAAAAGTTGAGCAATAGTGGTATTCATTTACGAGCTCCTTTTGGAATTGATAGGATTGCGGCAAGAGTTCAACTACGCTTGTTGCAAAGTGAGATTGTTGTAGAGACAAAGACGCAAGATAATGTATTTGTAACGATGAATGTGGCAACTCAGTATCGAGTGAATGAAAATAATGTCACAGACGCTTATTATAAATTGATGCGTCCAGAAGCCCAAATTAAATCCTATATTGAAGATGCTTTGCGTTCATCTGTACCAAAGCTAACCCTAGATGAGTTGTTTGAGAAGAAGGATGAAATCGCCTTAGAAGTTCAAAAACAAGTGGCTGAAGAAATGTCTACATATGGGTATATCATTGTCAAAACGCTGATTACTAAGGTTGAACCTGATGCTGAAGTAAAACAATCAATGAATGAAATTAACGCGGCTCAACGTAAGAGAGTGGCGGCGCAAGAACTTGCTGAAGCAGATAAGATTAAAATCGTGACCGCAGCAGAAGCAGAAGCAGAAAAAGATCGCCTACATGGTGTAGGGATTGCAGAACAGCGTAAAGCAATTGTTGACGGACTAGCTGATTCTATCCAAGAGTTAAAGGGAGCCAATGTTGAGCTAACTGAAGAACAAATCATGTCTATCCTATTAACGAACCAGTATTTAGATACGTTGAATAATTTTGCAGATAAAGAGGGTAATAATACAATCTTCCTACCAGCAAATCCTAATGGAGTCGAGGACATAAGAACTCATATATTATCGGCTTTAAAAGCCAAATAAAAATATGCAGAATAATATAGTTACGACGAATATATGTTTTTTTATTGATAAACGAAATAAAAACGTATACAATTAAGTATTGTAAAGAATAATTTAGGAGAAGAACATGGCTAAGTCGAACTTTGAAAAAGTAGAAGCAGTTGTTGGCTGGGTTCGTGATAAGAAAATCACAGGCTACCGTATCTCTAAAGAAACGAATGCGCGTGAAATGTCTATCATTGCTCTAGCACAAGGACGCGCAAAAGTTAAAAATATTTCATTTGAAACAGCTCTTGGTTTAATCGATTTCTATGAAAAAAATCATGAAAAATTTGAAGATTAAACTGTGGTCACAGGCAGATTCCTGAATCGAGTCTGCCTTTTCTTTACAATTACAAATTAAAAAGACTGCATAAAGAATGCAGTCTTTGTTTATTAGCTGAGATAACGTTGAAGAAATTCTTTTGTCCGTTTTTCTTTAGGGTTCGTGAAGAGGTCTTCTGGTTTGCCTTCTTCAGCAATGACGCCCTTATCCATAAAGATGACACGGTGAGAGACATCGCGAGCGAATTCCATTTCGTGGGTTACAACGATCATGGTCAAGCCTTCTTGAGCCAAATCCTGCATAATTTTGAGGACTTCTCCGACCATTTCAGGGTCAAGGGCAGATGTTGGTTCGTCGAAGAGAATGGCGTCAGGATTCATGGAGAGGGCGCGGGCGATAGCCACGCGTTGTTTTTGTCCCCCTGAGAGTTGTTTGGGCTTGGCTTGCCAGTAACGTTCTCCCATACCGACTTTTTCGAGATTCTCTTTGGCAATTTTCTCAGCTTCAGAGTGGTCGCGTTTGAGTACAGTCGTTTGAGCAACGATCGTATTTTCAAGGACATTCAGATTTTCAAAGAGATTGAAAGATTGGAAAACCATACCGAGTTTTTCACGATAATGGGTGAGGTTATAGCCTTTTTCTAAGACATTTTCTCCTCGATAGAGAATCTCTCCCTCTGTAGGTGTCTCTAGTAAATTAATCGAACGAAGGAAGGTTGATTTTCCGCTTCCTGAGCTCCCGATGATGGAAATAACCTCTCCTTTATGGACGGCGAGAGAAATGTCTTTTAGCACTTCGTTTTGCCCATATGATTTTTTGAGGTGTTTGATTTCAAGGATTGGTTGTGTCATTTTTTCAAATCCTCCGTTTGCATTTGGTTAGCACCTGTAGTGTAAGTATCCATGTCCATACGACGCTCGATGAAGCGTAGGATACGGGTCACAGTAAAGGTGAGGACAAAGTAAATCACGGCGATGATGGTAAAGGTCTGGAAGTATTGATAGGTTTGTGTTGCTACAGTATTTCCTGAGAAATAAAGCTCAACAACTGAAATAACGTTCAATACAGAGGTATCTTTGATATTGATGACAAACTCATTACCAGTAGCAGGTAGAATATTACGGACAA
>NZ_AJRH01000036.1:0-15313 GCF_000297015.1 Streptococcus sp. GMD6S
GATTCGAACCCCCGAACCCGAAGGAGCGGATTTACAGTCCGCCGCGTTTAGCCTCTTCGCTATCTCTCCAATGTTTAACGAGAACTATTATATCATGAAATTTTCAATAAAACAAGTATTATTTTGTCAAATTATAGTTTTCAATCAAAATTTCCACAGCTTTTTCAAGTTTTTTATAAAAACTATCGACATTTCCATTCTTTATGATGGCAAATTGGCTATCTAATTCGGCAATTTCCCCAATAACCTTTTTCCCGATCGTCAAAACGTATCCTTCATAGCTGTCTTTTCCAACAGTCACTTTTGCATCCGTTAATTGAATTTCAATTTTCTTATCTTTTTTACTCATACTGTACCTCTTTTCACTTTTTCTATTGTACAAGAAAATGCTCAAACTAGCAAGAAAAAACTCCATTTCAGTCCTTACAACTGCTATGGAGTTCTTCTTTACTTCATGTCTTTTAGTCCACTTTGACAATCCATCCTTCAGGTGCATCTACATCACCAAATTGGATACCAGTCAATTCATCATAGAGTTTACGTGTCACAGGACCTACTTCTGTTTCACTATAGAAAACATGGAAATCATCGCCATGTTGGATGCCTCCAATTGGCGAAATAACCGCTGCTGTTCCACAAGCACCTGCCTCTACAAAACGATCCAAATTATCAATTGGAACATCACCTTCAATCGGAGTCAAGCCCAAGCGGTGTTCTGCCAAGTAAAGCAAAGAGTACTTGGTAATAGATGGCAAGATAGATGGACTCAATGGCGTAACAAATTCATTGTCTGCCGTGATTCCAAAGAAGTTGGCTGATCCGACTTCTTCTATCTTTGTATGAGTAGATGGGTCTAGGTAGATAACGTCTGAAAATTGGCGTGACTTGGCCATTTTACCTGGGAGGAGACTAGCAGCATAGTTCCCACCTACCTTGGCCGCACCCGTACCATTTGGAGCTGCCCGGTCGTATTCATCCTGAATCAAGAAGTTGGTTGGGACTAAACCACCTTTAAAATAGTTACCAACTGGCATAGCAAAGATGGTGAAAATATACTCTTCTGCTGGTTTAACCCCAATAATATCCCCAACACCAATCAAAAGTGGACGAAGATAAAGGGTTCCACCTGTTCCATATGGTGGGACGTATTCTTCATTTGCACGCACAACTGCTTTACAAGCTTCTACAAACATTTCTGTCGGAACTTGTGGCATCAAAAGACGGTCACAAGTACGTTGCAAACGCTTAGCATTTTCGTCAGGACGGAACAGTTGAACACTGCCGTCCTTGGTACGATAGGCTTTCAATCCCTCAAATGCTTGCTGTCCATAGTGGAGACTTGGAGAAGACTCTGAAATATGCAAGGTTGCATCCTCTGTCAATTCTCCTTGATTCCATTGACCATTTTTGTAGTGAGCGATATAACGGTAAGGTAGTTTCATATAAGCAAATCCAAGGTTTTCCCAATCAATTGCAACTGTCATGTGTTTCTCCTTTATACTATTCAAACTATGTGTTCTATTCTACACTTTTCTAGTAAAATTTCAAGTATTATTTGTAATTTTCTGAAAATTTTTTCAACATAAAGAAATCAGCCCTCTGGACTGATTCTTTTTAAGAATTTGCTTTATCTTCTTTAAAGACTTCTTTGAGGTAAGCATCGAAAACTTCTTCATCTGAAATGGTGTCTGATATAAAGCTTCCATTGCTAGTGCGTTCAGACAAGTTCAAATCTTGCAATCGGCTCTCATAGATTGTTCCCTTGTTAGATTGGACAAGGAGCGTTTGGTCGTTTTCTTCTACTTCTGTACTAAAAAGATCACCAACGAAACCTTGCTCTGCAACTGCTCCTGCTAAAAAGACACGGTGCGGTTTGTTTTTCAACTCACGCAAGACTTGTAGGCCTCGTTTGGCACGGCTGGTCGCTGGAATTTCCTCAATGGAAACTCGTTTCAAGCTTCCACGTTGGGTCAAGAGGTAGAAGGATGAGGTGTTACAGATAAAGGCAGCCTGAAGTGCATCATCTGCTTTCAGGTTCATAGCCTTGACACCTGCAGCCTTGGCACCGACAACGGGAACCTCTTCGATATTGAAACGAAGGGCATAACCGTTTTGACTAATCAAGAGAACATCATCTAGTTTGATTGGAGCTACTGCTACTATCTGGTCTGTCTCGTCTTTAAGCTTAGCATATTTAACAGACTTCGACTTGTAGGTCCGCCATGGAGAGAATTCTTTGCGTTCTACGCGTTTGATTTGGCCGAGACGAGTAGCTGCAAAGTAGGTTGTCGCATCATCAAACTGATCTACCACTTCAACATAAAGGATTTCTTCGTTCGTTTCGAAGTTTGTAATGGTCTGGCTCAGATGCTCTCCGATATCTTTCCAGCGAATATCTGCCAATTCATGGATTGGTCGATAGATGACATTTCCAAGAGTTGTAAACATCAAGAGGTGCTGGGTTGTCTTGGCAGATTGAACAAAGATCAAACGATCATCATCACGCTTGCCAATTTCTTCCAGCGTAGATGCTGCAAAGGAACGTGGGCTAGTACGCTTGATGTAACCAGCCTTGGTCACGCTAACATAGGTATCTTCCTCAGCAATCAAACTAGCTGTATCAATCTCGATAACTTTCGCAGTGTCTTCTAAGGTACTCAAACGTGGAGTCGCAAATTTCTTTTTGACCTCACGGAGTTCTTTCTTCATGAGATTGTACATAGTCCGTTCATCACCGATGATAGCCGCAAGCATGGCAATCTTTTCACGCAATTCTGCTTCTTCTTCCTGCAAGACAACCACGTCTGTATTGGTCAAACGGTAAAGTTGCAAGGTAACGATGGCCTCAGCCTGCTCTTCTGTAAACTCATAGCTGACCTTGAGGTTTTCCTTGGCGTCAGCCTTGTTCTCAGAAGCACGGATAAGGGCAATGACTTCGTCCAAAATCGAAATCACGCGAATCAAACCTTCAACGATATGGAGACGTTTCTCAGCCTTTTCCTTGTCAAAGCGTGAACGAGCCAAAATCACTTCACGACGGTGGGCGATATAGCTAGACAAAATTGGGACAATCCCAACCTGACGAGGTGTGAAATTGTCAATCGCCACCATGTTGAAGTTGTAGTTGATTTGAAGGTCAGTGTATTTGAAGAGATAGTTGAGTACGAGCTCGGTATTAGCATCTTTCTTGAGCTCAATAGCGATACGAAGACCGTCACGGTCAGACTCATCACGAACCTCAGCAATACCAGCTACCTTGTTATTGACACGAACATCATCGATTTTCTTGACGAGATTGGCTTTATTGATTTCATAAGGAATCTCAGTGATAACGATTTGTTCCTTACCACCTTTTAGCTTTTCAATCTCCGTCTTAGAGCGAACGGCCACGCGCCCTTTCCCAGTTTCATAGGCCTTTTTGATTTCGTCACGGCCTTGGATAATCCCTCCAGTCGGGAAATCTGGTCCAGGCAAGAATTCCATCAGCTTATCCACCTTGGCAGTTGGGTGGTCAATCATGTAGACTGTCGCATCGATAACTTCGGCCAAATTATGTGGTGGAATGTCCGTAGCATATCCAGCTGAAATCCCAGTCGAACCATTGACCAAAAGGTTGGGAAAGGCTGCTGGTAAGACAGTTGGTTCTTTCTCGGTATCGTCAAAGTTCCACGCAAAAGGAACGGTCTTTTTCTCGATGTCCTGAAGGAGATAACCTGCAATCTCAGACAAACGTGCCTCTGTATAACGCATAGCCGCCGGCGGATCTCCGTCCATAGAACCGTTGTTACCGTGCATTTCAACTAGAATCTCACGATTTTTCCAGTCCTGAGACATACGGACCATGGCATCATAGATGGAACTGTCACCGTGTGGGTGGAAATTCCCCATGATATTCCCGACAGACTTGGCAGACTTACGGTAGCTCTTGTCAAAAGTATTGCCATCCTTATTCATCGAATAAAGAATGCGACGCTGAACCGGCTTCAAACCATCCCGAATGTCTGGCAAAGCCCGGTCTTGAATAATATACTTGGAGTAGCGACCAAAGCGCTCTCCCATGATGTCCTCAAGGGACATGTTTTGAATGTTACTCATATAAGATACAAAGCCCGTAAAATGCAAAGTGAAAATACAGCGAGCGATGCTCGCAAGAGAATTTATCTTTTTCACACAGTATTTAGGGCGTGTTCAACTCCTTTCAAAGAATGTAGAGTGGTTTTTATAGAATAAGGGATAATTTACAGAAATTAGTCCCGTGTTCAGTTACTATATATAACTAAACTATCTTTTCTGTAGTTTAATCTTTTAAATTATATACTTCATTTAGTTAGTGATTTGAAAGTCTCTCCTCAGCATACTCAATCATCTTCTCAGCTACTTCCATATCATAGTCAAATCCCTCTTTTTGAGCAAGGAAATGAGCCTCTTGATGGAAAAGTTCCATGGTAGCAAATAAAGACTGAGTGAGTTTTTCTAAACTTGAGAAATCAAGTAGGTTCGAGAATTGTTTCTCTTTCTCAGCAGGTAGATAGTTAAAGAGATATTTATAGTTCTTACCAATATCAATCGTCCCCTTATCAGCTGCAACTTGCCAAGCCACGACCTTCAAGAGTTCTTGCTGACAAATCCCATAGAGATGGTCAGTAGCATAGATGACTTGCTTGCGACAGATTCCTTTGACCACGTAAGCTGACACCCACCAAAATTCATTGCAGGCTTTTTGAAAATCAATCGCACTAGCTGGGTTTGTCCAGTAACGTTGAGGATTTGGAGAATAGGGCACAAACAAGCCTTTCTCATCTTTCAAAACTGTATAATCAGCTTCACTATCCACCCACTCTTGAATATATTCCGTAGGACAGAGGGTCAAATCAATCCGATTTCCATCTTCAAAGAGCATGAGATAAAGTCGACGGTTACCTAGAACATTATGCTGCTCAATGATACGTGTTCCAAACTGGTCCAACCAAGCAAGATTACTCGTTAGATTATCTAAGTCGTCCACGACATAAACAACATCATAATCTTGAAACTCATCTTTTGGTGCTTTTGTATCAGTTCGTGAACCGGACATGGCGACAGCCTCGACTTTTAGACTTTTTGCGGTTTGTAAAATTAATCTCAGCATTTGCGCTTCACTTCTATGTTGTCTGCACATATCTTTTATAGAATTATTTTTCATTGCCGTCTTGCTCCTCTTGTTTTTGGATGCCTCGTATTCTTTTCTTCTCAAGCTCTCCTACGATCAATTGGATAGTTGAACAAATCCCCAAAACGATTAAAATAAAATATAACAAATTCATATCGTTTCTATGATATATTTGAAAGCTTCTCCATAATACAAAAGTATTTACTAATGAAAGAAGGAAAAGTAAAATAGCATTGAATCGAAGTGTTATAGCAAACTTACTCTTAAAAAACCTATAATGTTTTCCAATCCGATAGAGAGTATATAGTGAAAAAACAATCATCAAAGGTGTGAAGGCAAGTGCATAAAATAAGATAAACCCTATTCCTGAGTATGGTTTACTTTCCATTGGTAGATCTAATAGACAGATACCAATAGTGAGGATGTTCAATATAAACAAAGATACTGTACGAGCACACTCTTTTCTACCTTTATTGTTCATTAAATCATATATAATTCCAAAAATGGCCAAGAGAACAAGGAAAAAAGGCATCATTAATAACGTAATCAATCCAGCACCTCCAATAGTTTTAGCGATTGTTTACATGCAAAAGATGATCGTCGCCTTTACTTGAACTTTACAACTCCCCTGTATGGTAAAGTTTATACCCTTCGTAATAATATGAAGCATCCACCCCCTGAAAAAAACGGGCTTGAGTGAGGTCATCCGTCAGATTATTGAAGAGGAGATACTTGAGTTCTTATCAGCGTCAACTTTTAAAGTTTTAACTGTTCCTAAAATCAGTCCAAGCATTTAGGGTTCTGTTCTCATATTTCTCTCCTTCATCACTTAGAGCTGTTTGAAATTGTTTTTCATTATATATCGTAAACCATTTGCCATCTCTTACATAATCTAAGCAATTAATCACTATTCCCTACCAAAAAGTATTCTGTGTCTTACTGATTTCGTTTGGTGTAATGGAGATAGAGAGGAGGAAGATAGGAAACTAGAATCATCAAAATCATTACCAAGAATGTCAACAGATGGATCTGAACTAAATTTACCACATACCATCCCAGAATACCTACAGATAGGGGGCCTAAAACATAGGATAGGAAAATCAAAAAAGCCTTCCACCGTTTCTCCGGATAGACGTAACACAATCGAATAAGTGTGTAGACTAAGGCTCCTGCTATCAAAGGAAAACCAATAAACAGCATAATAGCAGTCGCTACTAAAGCACTGGATTCTGAGGAATCCATATTAAATAAAAGCATCAAGATCATAAATAAAGTAAATACAATCGGTGCATATAATCCTTGGAAACTTTTTTTTCGACTATTGATGTAGAATGCAAGAATAGCCGAGGGTAAAGAAACTAAGAAAATCAAACCCAAATAACTTCCAAAAATCGAATGTCCGGAACTATCCATTATTCATACTCCTTAAAACACTGTCGCTTCCTCCAGCGTAAACTTAACATTATCTTCAATCCATTTACGGCGTGGTTCAACCTTGTCTCCCATGAGGACATTGACGCGACGTTCAGCGCGTGCTAGGTCTTCGATGGTGACACGGATAAGAGTGCGGGTTTCTGGATTCATGGTTGTTTCCCAGAGCTGATCTGCGTTCATTTCACCAAGTCCCTTGTAGCGTTGGAGGGTTGCGCCTTTACCAAACTGTTTGCGGAGTTCTTCTAGTTCTCCGTCTGTCCAAGCATAAGCTACTTCTTCTTTCTTGCCTTTGCCTTTGGACATCTTGTAAAGAGGCGGAAGGGCAATATAGACATGGCCTGCCTCAACTAGCGGACGCATGTAACGATAGAAAAATGTCAAGAGCAAGGTCTGGATATGGGCACCATCGGTGTCCGCATCGGTCATGATAATGATCTTGTCATAGTTGGCATCTTCAATGGAGAAGTCTGCACCCACACCCGCACCAATGGTATAAATCATGGTATTAATTTCTTCATTTTTGAGGATATCCGCCATCTTAGCCTTGGCTGTATTAATCACCTTACCACGAAGAGGTAAGATAGCCTGGAACTTGCGGTCACGACCTTGTTTGGCAGAACCACCGGCAGAGTCACCCTCGACTAGATAGAGTTCATTCTTAGCTGGATTTTTAGACTGGGCTGGCGTTAATTTACCAGAAAGCAAGCCCTTGTCTTTCTTATTCTTCTTGCCATTTCGGCTCTCATCACGCGCCTTACGTGCTGCTTCACGAGCATCACGGGCCTTGATAGCCTTGCGAATGAGATTAGAAGCTAGTTCTCCATTTTCCATGAGGAAGAAGGTCAACTTATCAGCCACAATTCCATCTACAACAGGACGAGCCAGAGGACTCCCTAGTTTATCCTTGGTCTGACCTTCAAACTGGAGGTGTTCTTCAGGAACTAGGATAGAAAGAACGGCTGCAAGTCCCTCACGATAATCTGAACCCTCAAGGTTTTTATCTTTTTCCTTGAGAAGTCCCGTTTTACGAGCGTAGTCATTCATAACCTTGGTAATGGCAGACTTAAGTCCTGTCTCATGCGTTCCACCATCTTTCGTGCGAACGTTATTGACAAAGGATAGAATATTATCTGAAAAACCATCATTGTACTGGAGGGCAACTTCCACTTGGAAACTATTGTCTTCGCCTTCAAAGTATAGGACTGGCGTCAAGGTTTCCTTGTCTTCATTGAGGTAAGAAACAAAGTCTTGTACCCCGTTCTCATAATGGAATTCGATAGATTCATCTGTTCGTTTGTCTGTTAATGACAAGGTTACATTTTTTAAGAGAAAGGCTGACTCATTAAGACGCTCTGAAATGGTATTGTACTTGAAATCTGTCGTAGAAAAGATACTAGCATCCGGCATAAAGGTAACTTTAGTACCTGTCTTAGACTTAGGTGCTGTTCCAACCTTTTCAAGAGTTGTTACGGGCTTCCCACCATTTTCAAAACGTTGCTTGTAGACTGCACCATCACGCGTAATTTCCACTTCCAGCCAACTAGAGAGGGCGTTGACTACAGAAGAACCAACTCCGTGAAGACCACCAGAAGTCTTGTAACCACCTTGTCCGAATTTTCCCCCAGCATGGAGAATGGTAAAGATAACTTCAACAGTTGGAATTCCCATGGCGTGCATCCCTGTCGGCATCCCTCGACCATGGTCTTGAACGGTTAGACTGCCGTCTTTATTGATAGTCACATCAATGCGGTCACCAAATCCAGACAAGGCTTCATCGACTGCATTGTCCACAATTTCCCAGACTAGGTGATGGAGACCAGCACCGTCAGTCGAGCCAATATACATCCCCGGACGTTTACGGACCGCATCCAACCCTTCTAGCACCTGAATGGCGTCATCATTGTAGTTATTAATATTGATTTCCTTTTTTGACACAAGGAACCTCCTATTTGTTCATCTTTTCTATTTTACAGGTTTTCTAGCGATTTTGCAAAGCTTTTCCCTTTCAGCTGTCACAATTTCACAGGATATTCTCTGACTTTCTATACCGTTTCATGGTATAATAGTTCTATGATGACATTTGTATTATTAATTTTAGCTTATTTGCTAGGTTCGATTCCGTCTGGTCTTTGGATTGGACAAATCTTCTTTCAAACAAATCTGCGTGAACACGGCTCTGGAAACACCGGAACAACCAATACTTTCCGAATTTTAGGTAAGAAAGCGGGTATGGCAACCTTTGTGATTGACTTCTTTAAAGGAACCTTGGCCACTCTCCTTCCTATTCTTTTCCACCTACAAGGTGCATCACCTCTTGTATTTGGACTTTTGGCTGTGATTGGACATACTTTCCCTATCTTTGCAGGATTTAAGGGGGGCAAGGCTGTCGCAACTAGCGCTGGAGTTGTTTTCGGATTTGCGCCTGCCTTCTGTCTCTATCTAGCAATCGTATTCTTTGGAAGCCTCTATCTAGGTAGTATGATTTCACTGTCTAGCGTTACTGCTTCTATCGCAGCCGTTATCGGAGTTCTCCTATTTCCACTATTTGGTTTTATCCTAAACAGCTATGACCCTCTCTTCATTTTGATTATCCTAGCACTTGCTAGCTTGATTATCATTCGTCACAAGGATAATATCACACGTATCAAAAATAAAACTGAAAATCTTGTCCCTTGGGGATTGAACCTAACCCATCAAAATCCAAAAAAATAAAACGCCAGTTTGAAACTGACGTTTTTTTGTATGCTTATTTTGACTTGATGTAGTTGATACCGTCTGCCTTAGGTGCAACTGCTTTTCCAAAGAAGGCTGCCAAGACAAGGATGGTCAAGACATAAGGGGCGATTTGAAGGTAAACCGCTGGCACTCCTTGTAGGAAAGGTAATTGAGAACCGATAACTGCCAAACTTTGTGAAAGTCCGAAGAAGAGACTAGAAAGCATAGCACCGATTGGGTTCCATTTACCAAAGATCATTGCCGCAAGAGCGATAAATCCAGGACCGACAATAGTTGTCACTGAGAAGTTAACTGAAATGGATTGAGCATAAATCGCTCCCCCAATTCCACCAAGGAAACCTGAAATAACAACCCCAAGATATCTCATTTTGTAGACATTGATCCCCAAGGTATCCGCTGCTTGAGGGTGTTCACCGACAGAGCGAAGACGAAGACCAAAGCGGGTCTTGAAGAGGATAAACCAAGCAAGGAAAGAGAAGGCAATCGCGATATAACCTAGTAGACTGGTTGACTTGAAGAAGATATCTCCAATCACTGGGATATCAGCCAAAACTGGGAAATCAAAACGTCCAAAAGTTTGGCTTAAGTTATCCGTTTGTCCTTTGTTATAAAGAACTTTAACCAAGAAAACCGCTAGGGCAGGCGCCATCAAGTTCAATACTGTACCACTGACAACATGGTCCGCACGGAAATGAACTGTAGCGACTGCATGGATGAGGGAGAAAATAGCTCCCACGATACCAGCAACTAACAAGGAAATCCAAGGAGTAGCTGCTCCAAGTTGTTCTGCAAACTCAAGGTTAAAGACAACCCCAGAAAAGGCCCCCATAACCATAATTCCTTCAAGACCGACATTGACAACACCAGCACGTTCAGAGAAAACGCCTCCGATACTCGTAAAAATAAGTGGTGCTGAGTAAATCAGCATAGAAGAGACCAAGAGGGTGAGTAATGTTGTAATAGACATCCTTACTTACCTCCTTTAACTTGTTTTTTAGGTTTGACAAAGCGTTCGATAATATAGTGAACGCTGACAAAGAAGATAATAGACGCTGTTACAATGCTAACAAGCTCAGACGGAACTTGTGCTGCGTTCATCCCCGGTGCTCCTACTTGCAAAACTCCAAATAAGAAGGCTGCAAAGAGAATTCCAATTGGTGAATTTCCAGCAAGCAAACTAACTGCCATCCCGTTAAATCCGATAGCTAATGATGATCCCTGAACGTAAACGTTTTGGAAGGTTCCAAGACCTTCGACAGCTCCACCAAGACCAGCCAAAGCACCAGAGATAATCATTGATAGAATGATTGTACGTTTTGCTGAAATACCAGCGTACTCTGAAGCGTGGGGATTGAGACCAACTGCGCGAATTTCAAAACCGAGAGTCGTTTTCTTGAGCAAGAACCAAATCACGCCAACAGCAATGATTGCAAAGAAGATTCCGATATTCATACGAGAATTTCCAGTCAACTCTGATAACCATGGGGTCTGGTATGTAGCGTTGGCACTAACACGAATCGTTGAGTCTGTACTTTGCATAATATCTTTAGGAAAGGCATGAATAAAGGCATTTCCCACATACAATACAATGTAGTTCATCATGATGGTCACAATGACCTCTGACGTACCGAGATAGGCTCTGAGGATACCTGGAATTGCTCCAACAATTCCACCTGCGATCAAAGCAATGATCACTGTCAATGGAATCAAAACGAGACGAGGCATGTCTGGATTTGACAAGGCAAACCAACCACTGAGAATCCAGCCTGCAAGTGCTTGACCAGGAAGTCCAACGTTAAAGAAACCTGCTCGACTGGCAACTGCGAAACCTAGACCTATCAAGACAAGAGGACCCATGGCACGGAAAATTTCTCCAATCCCACGGAGGCTACCAAAAGCTGTATAGAACAACTCCTCATAGCCCCAGATAGCATCATATCCGAAGATCCACATGACAATGGCTCCGAGCAAGATTCCTAAGAATACGGAAATCAAGGGAACCGAAATTTGTTGTAACTTTTTAGACATCACTCTTCTCCTTTCCCAAGTTTCCACCTGCCATCAAGACACCAAGTTCTTGTTTGTTAGTCGTTTCTGGCGATACAATACCTTGAATCTTACCATCGTGAATAACAGCAATTCGGTCTGAGACATTTAAAATCTCATCCAATTCAAAGCTGACAACAAGGACAGCCTTACCGTTATCACGCTCTTCAATCAAACGTTTGTGGATATATTCAATGGCACCGACATCCAAACCACGAGTTGGTTGGCTGACGATAAGGAGATCAGGATCACGATCAATCTCACGAGCGATAATCGCTTTTTGTTGATTTCCTCCTGAAAGAGCTGCTGCTGGAACAAATTCGCTTGCCGCACGGACGTCAAATTCTTCCATCAATTTCTTGGCATGTGAAGTGATATTGGCATAGTTCAAGATACCATTCTTGCTGAGTGGTTCTTTGTAGTAGGTTTGAAGAGCAATATTTTCTGAAATCATCATCTCCAAAATCAAGCCATCCCGGTGACGATCCTCAGGAACGTGCCCCACGCTTAGTTCTGTAATTTGTCGAGGATGCATTCCCACAATTGATTTGCCTTTTAATTCAACGCTACCTGACTCAATCTTACGAAGACCTGTAATGGCTTGAATGAGTTCAGATTGACCATTGCCATCAATACCTGCAATACCGACAATCTCACCAGCACGAACATCCAAAGAAAGATTCTTCACAGCTGGTACACCGCGGTTTTCATTGACAACCAAGTCTTTGATAGACAAGACCACTTCTTTGGGTTGTGGTGCCTGTTTTTCCGTTTTAAAGGAGACTGAGCGTCCAACCATCATTTCTGCCAAGTCCGCATTTGTTGCCCCTGCGATTTCAACTGTCTGGATTGATTTCCCACGACGGATAACCGTGACTCGATTGGATACCGCACGAATCTCATCCAGTTTATGGGTAATCAAAATGATAGACTTCCCTTCTTTGACAAGGTTTTTCATGATTGCCATCAACTCATCAATCTCTGAAGGAGTCAATACGGCTGTAGGTTCGTCAAAGATAAGGATATCAGCACCACGATAGAGTGTTTTCAAGATCTCTACACGTTGTTGGGCACCAACGGAAATATCCGCCACCTTAGCAGCTGGATCCACTGCCAAACCATAACGTTCAGAAAGAGCCTTGATTTCTTTAGTAGCACCAGCTATATCTAGAACACCATTTTTAGTGATTTCACTCCCTAAAATGATATTCTCAGCTACTGTAAAAGCTTCAACCAACATGAAATGTTGGTGAACCATCCCAATTCCAAGACCAGCGGCTTTAGATGGTGAGTCTAGTTTTACAACCTGACCATTCACCACAATTTCACCACTCGTTGGTTCAAGAAGTCCTGCCAGCATATTCATCAGAGTGGATTTACCCGCTCCATTTTCTCCTAAAAGTGCATGGATTTCACCTTTTCGCAGTTGCAAGTTGATTTTGTCGTTTGCTACAAATTCACCAAACACCTTGGTAATATCCCGCATCTCAATGACATTTTCGTGTGCCATATGCTCTTCCTTTCAGAGGTTTATTTTATTTCAATAAAACCTGCTAATCACATTAACAAGCTCTATTGAGACAAAAATTGCCTCAATTCTTAAAGAAGCGACCAATGGCCGCTTCCTAAGAAATGACTTTTATCCATTATTTTTCAGGAACTTTTACGCTTCCGTCAAGGATTTTAGCTTTTGCATCTTCAACAGCTTTTTTACCTTCTTCTGAAAGGTTTGTTACTGCTAGCTCAACCCCTTTATCTTTCAATGAGTAAACAATCACTTGTCCACCAGGGAATTCACCTTTTTCTGTTTTGTTGGCAATATCTTTTACAGTTGTACCAACTTGTTTCAATGTAGATACAAGAACAAAGTTAGATTCTTTACCATCTTTAGAAGTGTATTTACCTTCTGCTGCTTGGTCACGGTCTACACCGATAACCCAAACTTTTTCGTTTTCATTTTTGTTTTCGTTCAATGATTTTGCTTCAGCAAAGACACCAGCACCTGTACCACCAGCTGCTTGGTAGACAACGTCTGCACCGGCAGCGTATTGAGCTGCTGCAATTGTTTTACCTTTGGCAGCATCACCAAATGAACCAGCGTAGTCAACTTGGACTTTGATAGATGGGTCTACTGACTCAACACCAGCTTTGAATCCAGCTGCAAAACGTGAAATAACTTCAGATTCGATACCACCTACAAAACCAACTTGTTTTGTTTTCGTAGTTTTCGCTGCTGCAACACCAGCAAGGTAAGCTGCTTCGTTATCCGCAAATCTTACGCTCGCAACATTATTTTGACCTTCAATCACATCATCAATCAAGACATAGTTTAGGTCAGAGTGGTCTTTTGCTGCTTCCTCAACTGCATTGTGAAGGGCAAAACCAACACCGAAGATCAGGTTGTAACTTCCAGCCGCTTGTTGCAAGTTGTTAGCATAGTCTGCTTCGCTTGTTGATTGGAAGTAAGTGTAACCTTTATCTTTAGAAAGATTGTGTTCTTTACCCCAGTCTTGCAAACCTTCCCAAGCTGATTGGTTAAATGATTTATCATCAACACCACCAGTATCTGTTACGATTGCTGCTTTGGTCTTCATTTCTGATGAAGATGAAGCTGCGTTACGAGAAGAGCGGTTACCACATGCAGCAAGTCCAACTGCTGCTACTGCAACTAGACCAAGGCCTAGCCATTGTTTCTTGTTCATTACTGAACCTCCTAAATAAGATGTGCAACGATGTTGCAAGTATGGATTGGTTGGCCACAAGGACCACAGCCACTACAAGAGCGGCCCAGACTAATTTAAGTCTGTAAATGAGTATGGAAGTAACTCCCCGACCGTCATCTCGACCGTCGATTTATCTTTAGCGACTAAAGTCACTTTTAGATCTTGTTCAAAAAATTCAACCATGACCTGGCGGCAAGCACCACATGGCGAGATGGGTTTTTCAGTTTGTCCGTAGACAATCAATTCTGAAAATTCCCGTTTCCCCTCAGAGACTGCCTTGAAGATAGCTGTACGTTCCCCACAGTTAGTCAAGGGATAACTAGCATTCTCGATGTTCACACCTGTATAAATACTACCATCCTTGGCTACTAAAACAGCTCCGATAGGAAAGTGAGAATAGGGCACGTAGGCATTCTTGCTGGTTTCAATTGCTAGTTCAATTAACTCAGTAGTCGCCATCAGCCAATTCTCCTTTTAAGATTGCTACACCAGCGGATGTTCCAATACGAGTAGCACCTGCTTCCACAAAAGCGACAGCATCCGCATATGAACGAGCTCCACCAGCTGCCTTAACTCCCATATCTGGTCCGACTGTTTTACGCATCAACTGAACATCCTCAATAGTGGCACCACCAGTTGAAAATCCAGTTGATGTTTTGACAAAGTCAGCGCCTGCTTTCTGGGATAATTGGCAAGCCACAACCTTTTCATCGTCTGTCAACAAGCAAGCTTCAATAATGACCTTCACCAACTTGTCACCACTTGCTTCTACGACAGCACGGATGTCCGATTCAACTAAATCCAGATTGCCTGATTTGAGAGCACCGACATTGATAACCATATCAATCTCATCTGCACCATTTTGGACAGCTTCTTTTGTTTCAAAAGCTTTCACAGCTGAAGTTGTTGCTCCCAAAGGAAAACCTACTACTGTACAAACTTTTACATCTGAGCCTTCAAGCCCTGTTTTCGCATGTTTCACCCATGTGGGATTAACACAAACGCTGGCAAAGTCATACTCACGCGCTTCAGATAGCAAACAATCAATTTGTTCTTGGCTTGCATCTTGCTTTAAAAGCGTATGATCAATATATTTATTTAACTTCATATTCGGATTCTCCCTGGTTTTATGAGATAATTTCTATAATTTCTCGTAAACTTTGCACTCCATCATTTATTTTAACATATTTTTGAAATTCTGTAACTAGTTCAGAAGAAATTTTTC
>NZ_AJRH01000037.1:0-15113 GCF_000297015.1 Streptococcus sp. GMD6S
TATATGTTACTGACTTCGTCAGTTCTATCTACAACCTCAAAGCAGTGCTTTGAGCAACCTGCAGCTAGCTTCCTAGTTTGCTCTTTGATTTTCATTGAGTATAAGGAGCACGTTTTCGCTCAACTGATTCTAGGAAAGAATCACAAATATATTTTTAAATTTAAGTTAGAATGAGGTTTTACTCATGGAAAATGTTGTTGTACATATCATCTCTCACAGTCACTGGGATCGTGAGTGGTATCTACCTTTTGAAAGTCACCGGATGCAGTTGGTGGAACTTTTTGACAATCTGTTTGATCTTTTTGAAAATGACCCTGAATTCAAGAGCTTCCACTTGGATGGACAAACCATTGTCCTCGATGACTATTTAGAAATTCGTCCTGAAAACCGTGACAAGGTGCAGCGTTATATTGACGAAGGCAAGCTCAAGATTGGTCCTTTTTACATCTTGCAGGATGATTACTTGATCTCCAGTGAAGCCAATGTCCGTAATACCTTGATTGGTCAGGCTGAATGCGCTAAATGGGGCAAATCTACTCAGATTGGTTACTTCCCAGATACCTTTGGGAATATGGGGCAAGCACCTCAAATCCTTCAAAAATCAGGCATTCACGTAGCAGCCTTTGGTCGTGGTGTCAAACCGATCGGTTTTGACAACCAAGTCCTTGAAGATGAGCAATTTACGTCTCAATTCTCTGAGATGTACTGGCAGGGTGCTGATGGTAGCCGTGTACTCGGTATTCTTTTTGCTAATTGGTACAGTAACGGGAATGAAATTCCAGTGGATAAAGACGAGGCTTTGGCTTTCTGGAAGCAAAAATTAGCAGACGTCCGTGATTATGCATCAACCAACCAATGGTTGATGATGAACGGCTGTGACCACCAGCCTGTTCAGAGAAATCTGAGCGAAGCCATTCGTGTGGCAAACGAACTCTTCCCTGACGTGACCTTTATTCATAGCTCATTTGACGAATATGTCCAAGCACTGGAAAGTGCCCTTCCTGAACAATTATCAACGGTCACAGGTGAGTTAACCAGTCAGGAAACGGATGGTTGGTATACTCTTGCCAATACTTCTTCTTCACGCGTTTACCTCAAACAAGCCTTCCAAGAAAATAGCAACTTGTTAGAGCAGGTCGTGGAACCATTAACCATTATCACTGGTGGACATAACCACAAGGATCAATTGACCTATGCTTGGAAAGTACTTCTGCAAAATGCACCGCACGATAGTATCTGTGGCTGTAGTATTGACGAGGTTCACCGTGAAATGGAAACTCGTTTTGCAAAGGTTAATCAAGTCGGGAATTTTGTTAAGACTAATCTTCTTAACGAATGGAAGGGCAAGTTGGCTACCCAAAATGCACAAAGTGAGCATCTTTTCACTGTTATCAATACAGCTTTGCATGATAAAGTAGATACCGTCAGCACGATTGTCGATGTAGCGGTCTGTCCATTTAAGGAATTGCACCCGACAGAGGGCTTCAAGAAAATGGCAGCCTTAACCTTGCCAGAGTATCATGTTGAAGATTTGGATGGTCATGTCATTGAAGCCAAGATTGAAGACTTGGGAGCAAGTTTTGGCTATACTTTGCCAAAGGATAAATTCCGCCAACCATATATTGCACGCCAAGTGCGCGTGACAATCCCAGTCCACCTTGCTCCGCTTTCTTGGGCAAGCTTCCAATTGGTCGAAGGTCAAGTAGATCACCGTGATGGTATTTACCAAAATGGAGTCATTGATACACCATTCGTGACAGTGAGTGTAGATGAAGGAATCACAGTCTATGACAAGACTACAAACGAAGCCTACGAAGATTTCATCCAATTTGAGGACCGTGGAGATATTGGTAACGAGTACATTTACTTCCAACCAAAAGGAACTGAACCAATTTATGCTCAACTGAAAGGTTATGAAGTCTTAGAAAACAATGCTCGCTATGCTAAGGTTTTGCTCAAACATGACTTGACTATTCCAGTTAGCGCAGATGAAAGATTGGATGCAGAACAAAGAGGGATCATCGAGTTCATGAAACGAGATGCAGGTCGTTCAGAAGAGTTGACAACCATTCCTCTTGAAACAGAAATGACTGTCTTTGTGGACAATCCACAGATTCGCTTCAAGACTCGCTTTACTAATACAGCCAAAGACCACCGCATTCGTCTCTTAGTAAAAACTCATAACACTCGTCCAAGCAATGATTCCGAAAGCATCTATGAAGTTGTGACAAGACCAAATAAACCAGCAGCTTCTTGGGAAAATCCTGAAAATCCACAACACCAACAAGCCTTTGTCAGCTTGTATGATGATGTTAAAGGAGTGACAGTATCCAATAAAGGATTGCACGAATACGAAATTCTTGGAGATGACACCATGGCTGTAACCCTTCTTCGTGCTTCAGGCGAACTCGGTGACTGGGGCTATTTCCCAACACCGGAAGCTCAGTGCTTGCGTGATATCGAAGTTGAATTTGCAGTAGAATGTCACCAAGCAGGGGAACGCTTCTCAGCTTTCCGTCGTGCCAAAGCC
Source organism: Streptococcus sp. GMD6S (assembly GCF_000297015.1). The sequence goes on from NZ_AJRH01000037.1 coordinate 2,531, forward strand.
TTCCAGGTGCCATTTACAGCTCTTCAAGTTGCAAAACAAGAGGGAAGCGTTGCAGCAACGGGTAGCCTCTTTAACCATCCGGCACTGAACTTGCCACAAGTCTGCCCAACAGCCTTTAAAGTTGCTGAAAATGAAGAAGGATACGTCCTTCGTTACTACAATATGAGTCAAGAAAATGTTCGCGTGTCTGAAAAACAACAAACCATTCTTGATTTGTTGGAACGCCCATATCCAGTTCATTCAGGACTATTGGCACCACAGGAAATTCGTACAGAATTGATCAAAAAAGAAGAAATTTAATTTCAACAAGAAAACATAAACAGAAAGGAGGAGCGAAAAAGTAAGAACCAACTGCTGATTCGCTCCTTTTTGCAGGTGAAAGTAATGACCATTGCAACGATTGATATCGGAGGGACTGGCATTAAGTTTGCTAGTCTAACTCCTGATGGAAAGATTTTAGATAAGACCAGCACCCCAACTCCAGAAACTCTGGAAGATTTGCTAGCTTGGTTGGACCAACGCTTATCGGAACAAGACTACAGCGGAATCGCTATGAGTGTGCCAGGTGCAGTTAATCAAGAAACAGGAGTGATTGAGGGAATTAGCGCCATTCCTTACATCCATGGTTTTTCTTGGTATGAGGCCCTTGCTCATCACAAACTACCTGTTCATTTAGAAAATGATGCCAACTGTGTTGGACTCAGCGAATTACTGGCTCACCCTGAGATTGAAAATGCAGCCTGTGTCGTGATTGGTACAGGAATTGGTGGCGCTATGATTATCAATGGCAAGCTTCACCGTGGTCGTCATGGTTTGGGCGGTGAGTTTGGCTACATGACAACCATCGAGCCCGCAGAAAGACTCAATAACTGGTCGCTACTAGCTTCTACAGGAAACATGGTTCGCTACGTCATTGAAAAATCTGGTCAGTCTGATTGGGACGGACGCAAGGTTTACCAAGAGGCTGCAGCAGGAAATGCCCTCTGCCAAGAAGCCATTGAGCGCATGAATCGTAACCTAGCTCAAGGCCTGCTCAATATCCAGTATCTCATTGACCCAGATGTCATTAGTCTGGGAGGTTCTATCAGTCAAAACCCAGATTTTATCAAAGGCGTTCAAAAAGCAGTAGACGCCTTTGTGGAAAGATATGAAGAATATACTATCGCTCCAGTCATTCAAGCTTGCACCTATCATGCAGATGCCAATCTATACGGTGCCCTTGTCAACTGGTTACAGGAGGAAAACCAATGGTAAGTTTTACAGGACTTAGTCCCAAACAAGCCCAAGCTATCGAAGTCTTAAAAAATCACATTTCTCTACCGGATGTAGAAGTGGCGGTTGCTCAGTCTGACCAAGCCTCTATCTCTATCAAGGGTGAGAGCGGAGAATATCAATTGACTTATCGCAAACCTCACCAACTCTATCGCGCCTTGTCTGTTCTCGCAACAGCTTTAGAAGAAGGTGATAAGGTGGAGATTGAGGAGCAAGCGGCTTATGAAGATTTAGCCTACATGGCTGACTGTTCGCGAAATGCGGTTCTAAATGTTGCATCAGCCAAGCAGATGATTGAAGTTTTGGCTCTCATGGGTTATTCAACCTTTGAGCTCTACATGGAAGATACCTATCAGATTGAAGGGCAACCTTATTTTGGTTATTTCCGCGGGGCTTATTCAGCTGAAGAATTACAGGAAATCGAAGCCTACGCCCAGCAGTTTGATATGACCTTTGTACCATGTATCCAGACCTTGGCTCACTTATCAGCCTTTGTTAAATGGGGTGTTAAAGAAGTCCAGCAACTTCGTGATGTAGAGGACATTCTCCTCATCGGCGAAGAAAAAGTTTACGACCTAATCGACGGCATGTTTGCGACTTTGTCTAAACTACAAACACGCAAGGTTAATATCGGCATGGACGAAGCCCACTTGGTTGGTTTGGGTCGCTATCTCATCTTAAACGGTGTTGTGGACCGTAGTCTCCTCATGTGTCAACATTTGGAGCGCGTGCTGGATATTGCAGACAAGTATGGTTTCCACTGCCAGATGTGGAGCGATATGTTCTTCAAACTCATGTCAGCAGATGGCCAGTACGACCGTGATGTCGAAATTCCAGAGGAAACACGAGTTTTTCTTGACCGCCTTAAAGACCGTGTGACCTTGGTTTACTGGGATTATTATCAGGATAGCGAAGAAAAATACAACCGTAACTTCGGTAATCACCACAAGATTAGCCAGGATGTTGCCTTTGCAGGTGGTGCTTGGAAGTGGATTGGTTTCACACCACACAACCATTTCAGTCGTCTCATCGCTGTCGAAGCTAACAAAGCCTGCCGTGCTAATCAGATCAAGGAAGTCATTGTGACTGGTTGGGGAGATAATGGTGGTGAAACAGCTCAGTTCTCTATTCTGCCAAGTCTACAAATCTGGGCAGAACTCAGCTACCGAAATGATTTAGACCGTTTGTCAGCTCATTTCAAGACCAATACAGGGCTATCCGTTGAGGACTTTATGCAGCTTGATTTGGCCAACCTCTTGCCAGATCTACCAGACAATCTCAGTGGGATTAATCCCAACCGCTATGTCTTTTATCAGGATGTTCTCTGTCCAATCCTTGATAAGCACATGACTCCTGAACAGGACAAATCGCACTTCGCTCAGGCTGCTGAGACACTTGCTGCTATCAAAGAAAAAGCTGGGGACTATGCCTACCTCTTTGAAACTCAGGCCCAGTTGAACCAGATTTTAAGTAGCAAAGTGGATGTGGGACGACGCATTCGTCAGGCCTACCAAGTAAACGATAAAGAAAGTCTGAGAGAAATCGCAAGCCAAGAATTACCAAAACTTAGAAGCGAGATTGAAAACTTCCATGCCCTCTTTAGCCACCAATGGTTGAAAGAAAACAAGGTCTTTGGTTTGGATACGGTTGATATCCGTATGGGCGGACTCTTGCAACGCATCAAGCGAGCAGAAAGCCGTATCGAAGCCTATCTGTCTGATCAGATTGACCGCATCGACGAGCTAGAAGTTGAAATCCTACCATTTACTGACTTCTACGCAGACAAGGACTTCGCAGCCACAACAGCCAACCAATGGCATACTATTGCGACAGCTTCAACGATTTATACGACTTAATACTCTTCGAAAATCTCTTAAAACCACGTCAGCTTCGCCTTGCCGTATAGATGTTACTGACTTCGTCAGTTTTATCTGCAACCTCAAAGCAGTGCTTTGAGCAGCTTGCGGCTAGCTTCCTAGTTTGCTCTTTGATTTTCATTGAGTATAAAAACAAGAACAGTGTCCTTTGTTCAGAGTGTTTCTCGTGAAACCTATTTCTTATAAAAAACTTCTCCACAAAAAATAATTTGTGGAGTTTTTTCTATAATTAGTAGTTTAACCTGACCTTCAAATAGGAGTATACTAATAATGTAATCGTTATCAAACCTAAAAATTCGATGAAATCAGTTTTTAGGAATAAAAAGGGAGGAAATTATGAAAAAGTTTTCAAAGACCTTGAGAGATAACTGGATCTTTCTCTTGATGGTTTTACCAGGGGCACTCTGGTTGATTCTATTCTTTTACATTCCAGTATTTGGGAATGTGGTCGCCTTTAAAGACTACCATATGACCAGTAATGGTTTCATAGATAGTATTGTGAATAGTAAATGGGTCGGGTTAGATAATTTCAGATTCTTGTTCAGTTCAAAAGATGCCTTTATCATCACTCGTAATACCGTTCTCTACAATCTTGGCTTTATCTTTATCGGTTTGATTGTATCAGTAGGGATTGCCATCATCCTCAGCGAGCTTCGCTCTAAAAGAATGGTTAAGATTTTCCAAACGTCTATGTTGTTCCCTTACTTCCTGTCATGGGTTATCATTAGTTTCTTTACAGATGCTTTCCTAAACATTGACAAAGGGGTCTTCAACCATTTCCTAACATCCATTGGCATGAAGGAAGTCAACTTCTACGCTGACTTAGGCATTTGGCCATACCTTCTCCTTTTCCTAGGTATTTGGAAAGGATTTGGATATAGCAGTGTCATGTACTATGCGACAATCATGGGAATTGACCCAACCTACTACGAAGCAGCAACAGTGGATGGGGCGAGCAAGTGGCAACGTATTCGCAACGTAACCATTCCTCAGTTGACACCACTTGTAACAGTTTTGACTATCCTTGCAGTCGGAAATATCTTCCGTGCAGACTTTGGTCTCTTCTATCAAATCCCACACAATGCTGGTCAGCTCTACAATGTAACCAACGTTTTGGACGTGTATGTCTTTAATGGTTTGACTCAGACAGCAGATATCGGTATGGCTTCAGCAGCCGGTCTTTACCAATCCGTAGTCGGTTTGATTCTGGTTATCCTATCAAACTTGCTTGCAAGACGAGTTGATCCAAACTCAGCTTTGTTCTAGAAAGGAGGAGAATATGGCAGAAAAGAAAATTAAAAAAGAAAAAATCGATAATGTCGGCATTCACTCCTTCAGTAAGAAAGCAGATATCTTCTTTAGTATTATCTCTGGTTTGATCGCTCTTTCTTGTATCTTGCCCTTTATCTTCGTTATCATCATTTCGGTGACAGATGAAAAGAGCATCCTCCAGTATGGATATAGCTTTTTCCCTTCGAAATTTGGTGTAGATGGATTCCAGTTCCTAGCTCAGTTTAAAGATAAGATCCTCCAAGCGCTCTTTATCTCAGTTTTTGTAACCGTAGTCGGAACAGTGACCAACGTCTTCATTACAACCACTTATGCCTACGCCATCTCACGTACAACCTTTAAGTATCGCAGATTCTTTACGATCTTCGCTCTTCTTAGTATGTTGTTCAATGCTGGTTTGGTACCAGGCTATATCGTGGTCACTCGCCTGCTTCAACTGGGTGATACCGTTTGGGCCTTGATTGTTCCAATGCTCCTCTCACCATTCAACATCATCTTGATGCGTTCCTTCTTCAAGAAGACCATTCCAGAAGCCATTCTAGAATCTGCTCGTATCGATGGTGCCAGTGAAGCCCGGATCTTCTTCCAAATCTGTTTGCCATTGTCACTACCAGGTATCGCAACCATCACGCTTTTGACAGCTCTTGGTTTCTGGAACGACTGGTTCAACGCCCTTCTTTACATCAAGAGTGATAACTTGTATCCATTGCAATATTTGCTCATGCAAATCCAACAAAATATGGACTACATCGCAAAAGCAGTCGGCCTATCTGGTCAACTGGGAGTCGCTCTACCGAAAGAAACAGGTCGTATGGCCATGGTTGTTGTTGCAACCCTTCCAATCGCGATTCTGTATCCATTCTTCCAACGCTACTTTGTTAAAGGTTTGACAATCGGTGGTGTGAAAGAATAGCACTTACTGAGAAACACCGTTTCTCCCTTCCCAACTTCATCTTAGTGACTGAAGTTACAAATTATTAAATCGTTTATAAGTTTAAAAATAAAAAAAGGAGTTTTTATCATGAAAAACTGGAAAAAATATGCTTTTGCATCTGCTAGCGTAGTCGCTTTGGCTGCAAGTCTTGCTGCTTGTGGAAACCTTACAGGTAACAACAAAAAAGCTGCAGATACTACTTCAGGTGAAAAACCTGTAATCAAAATGTACCAAATCGGTGACAAACCAGATAACTTGGATGAATTGCTAGAAAATGCAAACAAAATCATCGAAGAAAAAGTCGGTGCTAAATTGGATATCCAATACCTTGGATGGGGTGACTATGATAAGAAAATGTCTGTTATCACATCATCTGGTGAAAACTATGATATCGCATTTGCATCTAACTATGTCGTAAATGCTCAAAAAGGTGCTTATGCTGACTTGACTGAATTGTATAAAAAAGAAGGAGCAGAGCTTTACAAAGCACTTGACCCAGCTTACATCAAAGGGAACACTGTAAACGGTAAGATCTATGCAGTACCAGTTGCAGCTAACGTTGCATCATCTCAAAACTTTGCCTTCAACGGAACTCTTCTTGCTAAATACGGTATCGATATTTCAGGTGTCACTTCATACGAAACACTTGAGCCAGTCTTGAAACAAATCAAAGAAAAAGCTCCAGATGTAGTACCATTTGCGGTTACGAAGAACTTTATTCCATCTGATAACTTTGACTACCCAGTACCAAACGGACTTCCATTTGTTATTGACCTTGAAGGAGACACTACTAAGATCGTAAACCGTTACGAAGTGCCTCGTTTCAAAGAACATTTGAAGACTCTTCACAAATTCTATGAAGCTGGATACATTCCAAAAGACGTAGCAACAAGCGACACTTCATTTGACCTTCAACAAGATACTTGGTTCGTTCGTGAAGAAACAGTAGGACCAGCTGACTACGGTAACAGCTTGCTCTCACGTGTTGCTAACAAAGACATCCAAATCAAACCAATCACTAACTTTATCAAGAAAAACCAAACAACACAAGTTGCCAACTTTGTTATCTCAAACAACTCTAAGAACAAAGAAAAATCAATGGAAGTGTTGAACCTCTTGAACACGAACCCTGAACTCTTGAACGGTCTTGTTTACGGTCCAGAAGGCAAGAACTGGGAAAAAATTGAAGGTAAAGAAAACCGTGTACGCGTCCTTGATGGCTACAAAGGAAATACTCACATGGGTGGATGGAACACTGGTAACAACTGGATTCTTTACATCAACGAAAACGTTACAGACCAACAAATCGAAGATTCTAAGAAACAATTGGCAGAAGCTAAAGAATCTCCAGCACTTGGATTCATCTTTAACACTGACAATGTGAAATCTGAAATCTCAGCAATTTCTAACACAATGCAACAATTCGATACAGCTATCAACACTGGTACTGTAGACCCAGATAAAGCTATTCCAGAATTGATGGAAAAATTGAAATCTGAAGGTGCCTACGAAAAAGTATTGAACGAAATGCAAAAACAATACGACGAATTCTTGAAAAACAAAAAATCATAAAATCGATTGATTTCGTGTATTCATTCCTAATTCCTAAAAATGTGATCACTGCCTTCCTTAGTTCTCTAGGGGAGGTAGTGATTTTTAGGATGTAAATAAAAAATTGAGAGAATTATCTGCGATTCGGTATGGTTACTGATGAAGTGCAGGGGCAGGACTCTCTATATAATTTCCAGTCAAATAAATTGCATTCGTTTTCCCAAGTGGGTATACTAGTATAGTTGAATGAAAAATTCTGAAAATTTAAGAATAGAAAAGAGAACAAATCTTATGGCAAAAGATATTCGTGTCTTACTTTACTACCTTTATACTCCGATTGAAAACGCAGAACAATTTGCTGCAGATCACTTGGCTTTCTGTAAATCAATCGGCCTTAAAGGTCGTATCCTAGTCGCTGACGAGGGAATCAACGGAACCGTTTCAGGTGATTACGAAACAACTCAAAAATACATGGACTACGTTCACAGCCTCCCAGGAATGGAAGACCTCTGGTTCAAGATTGACGAAGAAAATGAACAAGCCTTCAAGAAGATGTTTGTTCGCTACAAGAAAGAAATTGTTCACCTTGGTTTGGAAGACAACGACTTTGACAACGACATCAACCCACTTGAGACAACAGGTGCATACTTGTCTCCAAAAGAGTTTAAAGAAGCCCTTCTTGACGAAGATACAGTTGTCCTTGACACACGTAACGATTATGAGTACGACCTAGGACACTTCCGTGGGGCTATCCGTCCAGACATCCGCAACTTCCGTGAGTTGCCACAATGGGTTCGTGATAATAAAGAAAAATTCATGGACAAGCGTGTCGTAGTTTACTGTACAGGTGGGGTTCGCTGTGAGAAATTCTCAGGCTGGATGGTGCGTGAAGGCTACAAAGATGTTGGCCAATTGCACGGAGGAATCGCAACTTATGGTAAAGACCCAGAAGTTCAAGGTGAGCTTTGGGATGGGAAAATGTATGTCTTTGACGAGCGTATCGCAGTTGATGTCAACCATGTTAACCCAACCATCGTAGGGAAAGACTGGTTTGATGGAACACCATGTGAACGCTATGTCAATTGTGGCAATCCCTTCTGTAACCGTCGTATCCTGACATCAGAAGAAAATGAAGATAAGTACCTTCGTGGATGCTCACACGAGTGCCGTGTTCACCCACGCAACCGCTATGTTGCTGAAAATGAATTGACACAAGCAGAAGTGGTGGAGCGCTTAGCTGCTATCGGTGAAAGCTTGGATCAAGTCGCTACAGTATAAAGCAAACAGCCTTTAGGGGCTGTTTTTCTATGCTTTTTATCTAAAAATCTAAAATTTGTTTCTGTATCTTTCAGGAAAATAGGGTATACTATGTGTAAACGATTTCAAAGGAGGCAAGTTATGGCGAAAACATTTTTTATCCCAAATAAAGAAAGCATTCTAGGACAACAGGAGGTCTTGACTGCCAAGTCCATCTTGGCCTTGGTGGAGGGTTTGGAGTCACACAGTTATGATGCGGTCTATCTCCGTCAGCCCCTCAATCGTCTCGAGTATATCGAGTGTGGGATTGTAGGCCAGTCGCAATTTCTCTTCAAAGTGAACTATGCGGATAGCCGAAAAGGCTATCAAGTGGAGATTCCAGACTTCCTTACCAGAGCGGACTGGGAGATTGTAGAAGCTCTCCTCCAAGCCCTATCAAGCAAGTTGGGGCAAGTGGTAGAAGGGCTAGAAGGGTTTGAGTTTGAAGCTTATTTCCGACAAATAGTTCAGAATTATCTAGCTGACAAAGCGGCTCGTCTAGTATACTGCCAAGGGATCTTGTCCCCTATCTATCTCAATAAGGAATACCTCGAGAGTTTTTTGGCTGAGGATGGATTGGCACATTTTGAAGAGTTGGTCAAGAAGGTTCAAGGCTCTGATGCCTACCTTGCCAGTATGAAATTCTACCCAGATGCCCAAGGCAAGGTACACGGTATCTACCACCTAGCCCAGGGAGTCAAGACGATTTTACCTAAGGAACCCTTTGTACCAGCACCCTATACCGAGCAGCTAGCAGGCAAGGAGCTTGTTTGGGAGATTGACCTAGTGACGATTTCTGGTGATGGGTCCAAAGCCAAAGACTACGAATCCATCGCTCGCTTGGACTATGCAAGATTCCTAGAGTCACTACCAACAGAATTTTACCACCAACTAGATGCCAATCAATTAGAAGTACAACCCATCCTAGGACAAGATTTTGAAGGATTGGCAAGCATCGAGTAAGCCTTGTTTAAAAAAGAGTAAGCATAAAAATCCCTGTCATTAACAAATGGCAGGGATTTTGGTTAAAAGAAGGTCAGGATGCGAAGGTAGTCAACTGTCAGCGCGAGCTCTGCAATGAAGAAGGGTAAGAGAATAGCGCCATCAAGTAAGACAGCTAACAAGAAACGATAAAATGGGTCAAGGCTACTGGTCTTACTTGGCTTGCTAATCACAAAGAGATTTCCAAGGGCAAAGATGACCATGCTTAGAAGAGTGAGGATGCCAGCAAATCGTAAGCCACCAAAGAGTGCAAAGAAACTTGCTAGAGCTGTTAGGACAAGTGGGATAGCAAAGAGTCGGCTGTAACGATCGCAAGCTTCTTGGAATGTGAAGTCGCTCTCCTGGTCCAGTACCCGTCGAACAGTAAAGCCTCCCAAAATGATAGAAAAGTAAAATAGAGCGCTAGCGACTAAGATGGAGAGTCCAGCAAAGAGATCTAAAGGTGGGAGCTGGTTAGGTAAACTATTGGCAATAGAGGCCATATAGCCGTAGTAGAGGTGCTTGATATGATAGATACTAAAGAAAAGGTTAATCATGGATAGCAAAGTGAGCAGGCCAAAGACACTGTAACGATGCTTTTGGTCCGTAGTCTTGCTGGCAGTTGGTTCTTGGATAGCATCCAGCAGCCAAGTCCAAAACAGTGCGATTTCTTCTTTGAATCTGGCTGTTTTACGAGGGTCAATATCTGGGATATAGGGGCTTTCTAAAGCCTTGCTGAGGATACTTTTCTCTTTTGCAGGGGTTTCTGGCTTGTGTTCCTCTTCAGCTTTCCCTTCTCCCTCTTCCTCGGTTTGGGTTTCCTCAGTCATTTCGGGAGCTTCCTCCTCATGTATTTCTAACTCTTTAGGTGAGACAGAAGTTTCTTCGCTTACTTGTGGTTCAGTCTCCACAGTTTCCGAAGTCTCTGGTTGGTCGGGCTGGATTTCCGATTTCGTCTGAGCTGATTTCTTCTCAATATCGGCGCTTTCAAACCATTCTTGTGTCATGGTGGAACCTCCTTTTTTATGGTTGTTTTCTATCTTTAGCCTAGCAGATGAAAGCGTTTTTGTCAATGGTTTCTAGATGGAGCAGAGTGCTCCTCTTTAGGTAGGTAGATATCCTGGTTGGCTTTTGCAATGAGTAAATCCTTGATATCTGCTTTTTCGGTTTTATAAGGGTTGGCAAGTACATTCTCTTTTTGTCCACGATGTTCTTCTTTGGGTTGACGATAGATACCACCATGCTGAGAAGAAATTTCTAGATTGATACGGTCGGTCTCTTTCTGGGAGAGAATGAGTTGTAGAGTTGAATAAGCCTCTAGCTCGACTTTGCCGTGAACTTGGATATTTTCAGCATAGATGTGTGCTCCCTCCGTCTTGACCTGACTATCTGTCAATTCGGCATCAAAGATATTGATGATATGAGGTGCCGTTAGTGTGCTGTTCTTGATAGAACTTTCTGTTAGTCTTAAGAGATAGCCTTTTGTTTTGATGGTTGCATTTTCAAGGTTGGCTTGACGAATATTAGTTTGTCCACGATTGGCTGAGACGGTGATAGCTTGCAGCTTTCTTCCTTTGGGTAGGGAGAGAACGACTTCGTCAAAACGATTAGAATAGTTGCTGGCGATACGAAGTAGGCTTTCGATTCCTGAACCTAGAAAGCGATGTTGGGAGGCTTGTTTGTCAGTGACGGTCAGTGTTTTGTCACTCATGCCAGTAGTCAGATCGTGACGACCAGACACCGAAGGATGATAGGTGATATGGATCTTGTCATCTACAGACTCTGTGATGGTTAGGCTGTGCTCTTCAAGGGTCAAATCAAGTTTTTCCACTTCGCTTCCAAAGGTCACTTCTTCGATACGATTATCATAGACGGGGTCTTTTGACATGGCAAGCAAACTTTGAATACCATTGGACTGCGCACCTACAATTATCATGATAAAACCAAGGATTGTAGAAACCACTCCAAAGATGAGAAATCCTTTTGTCAATTTACGCATGTCTATCACCTCTCTTTCCTTTTTTAAGAATCCATTGTGCCAAGCGGACGATTAGGAGGCCAAAGAAACGAGCTACATAGGAGATGCCTAGTAGAACAAGAGAAGAAGCACCAATGGAAAGCAAACCAGCCCCAAAAATCAAGATAAAGGCAGATTTGGCTTCGACTAGGACGCTAAAGCTCTCTACGATAAAAAGTCCACCTAGCAGGATACCCGTCACAGAGACGGTAAAGAAGGCTAGAATGACGGAGGCAGCCGCGATAATAATACCGATGATGGCCATGAGGATGCCAATCCCGACCGGAATTCCGATAGGAGCTACTAGCAGGGCCAGGAGGGCAATATGTAGCAGTTGGCGGTCATTCTTTTGAGCAGGGGCTTCATTGACTTTTTTATCGAGAAGATCAGAGAGGACATCATGGGCAGCTTCTTTTGGAGTGCCTAGACTGGCAATGAGTTCCTCTTCGCCCTCTGGGCCTGCATCGTCAAATAGTTCCTTAAAGTAGTCCATAGCTTCAATGCGGTCAGCTTCGGGCAGTTTATGGAGATAGGTTTCTAACTGAGTCAGATAGTCAGTTCTTGTCATGGCGGATACTCCCTTCTATGATGCCGTTGACGGTGTCGGTATAGAGCGTCCACTCTTCCTTTAGAGTAACGAGCTGCTCTACGCCCCGATTGGTCAAGGAATAGTATTTGCGCATACGCCCCTGAAACTCTCTAGAGTAGGTGGTCAGAAAGCCACTGGCTTCCAATTTTTTGAGAATGGGATAGAGCGTAGATTCTTTGATATTGGCGATGAGCTTAATGGTTTGACTAATCTCATAACCATAAGAATCCCCCTGCTCCAGTACAGCCAAGATGAGAAACTCGATCAAGGCAGAGGATGTTGGGAAGTACATGGGAAACCTCCTTAATATTATATAAAAATTTTATATATACTCTTTTCAAATATATTGTATCTCAAGTTGAAAGCCCTGTCAAGAAATATGTGTAAAAATTTTACATATAAAAAAACTCCTAGTAAAAACTAGAAGTTTAAGGGATTTTATCAGCCTTTATCTAAATTTTATCGTAGATTTCTTATACTTAATTTCCTTATCTAAAAGTTTTAATAAAGGAGTCACGTACTCAGGATTCGGAAACTTAGGACCGAAAATGATCTCACCGATTTGAATGGAATTTTTTCGTTCTACATAAAGTTTACCTACTCCAGAAGTTTTATCAATTTTGATTTCCTTATTGCTAGGATCTAGGTTGGAATAGCGTAAGATACGAAGTTCGTTTTCATATTTGTAATCGACAGATTTAAATAAGTAGCGAATCTCTTCTATACACTCAGCAATAGCATCTTGATAGTTCTTCTCCGTAACTTTTGAACCACTA